>JAKFXU010000293.1 GCA_021731215.1 Rhodoferax sp. | reverse complement strand
GGGACAAGAACTTCTGGTCGGTGCGTGTCGGCAGCGACATCCGGCTGATCGTGCATAAGACGGCGGCCAGCTTGCTGCTGTGCTATGTAGATCACCATGACAAGGCCTACCGCTGGGCGGAGCGGCGCAAGCTGGAGACGCACCCCACGACAGGCGCTGCGCAATGGGTTGAAATTCGCGAGCGGGTGGAAGAAGCTGCTTTTGGCCGTCCGCTGATGGTGGCCGAGCCCGCCGTTCGCCCGTGGATTGTCAACTCGCCCAAGTCGCTGCTGTTTGCGCAGCGTTCAGACGATGAATTGCTGGGCTACGGCGTGCCCGCAGAGTGGCTGGCAGATGTTCGGGCAGCGGACGAAGATGGTTTGATGGCTTTGACTGACCACCTGCCCAAGGAAGCGGCAGAGGCATTGCTGGAGCTGGCCACCGGCGGCACGCCGACGGTGCCACAAGTTGCTGCTGTGGGCGCCGATCCGTTCGATCACCCGGACGCACAGCGCCGCTTCAGGGTGATGAACGACGTGGAGGAGCTGGAGCGCGCTCTTTCATCCCCTTGGGAAAAATGGACCACCTTCTTGCACCCGGCTCAGCGCGAGTGGGTGGAGCGCGACTACAGCGGCCCGGCGCGTGTGTCGGGCTCGGCAGGCACTGGCAAGACCATTGTGGCGCTGCACCGTGCTGTGTTCCTGGCGCGCCAGCACCCGGACAGTCGTGTGCTGCTGGCTACGTTTTCCGAGCCATTGGCCAGTGCCTTGCACCAGAAGCTGCGCCTGCTGATCAGCGGCACGCCCAGGCTTGCCGAGCGGCTGGAGGTGCAGTCGGTCATCGGTATTGGCGAGCGGCTCTATGCCGCAAAGATTGGGCGTTTGAAAGTTGCCTCGGAACAAACCGTGGCGCACGCGTTGGCTCAAGCTGTTGCAGACCCCGGATCATCCGTCACGCCCGCGCTGACTTTGTCTTTTGTGCAATCGGAGTGGGATGGGCTGATCAATGAATGGCAGGTGGAAAGCTGGGAGACTTACCGCGATCTGGTCCGCCTTGGCCGCAAAACCAAGTTGCCCGAAGCCCGCCGCGCCGCCGTATGGGCTGTGGTCGAGAAGGTTAGGGCGCAGTTGCGAGAGCAAGGCTTGATCACTCATGCGCAAATGTTCAGTCAATTGGCAAAGCATTTTGAAAGCGTCGAGAAGCCGCCCTTCGACTTCATCGTGGTTGACGAGGCGCAGGACGTGTCGGTGGCGCAGTTGAAGTTTCTTGCTGCGCTGGGAGCCCAAGCCGGTCTGCCTAAGCCGAATGGCCTGTTCTTCGCTGGCGATCTTGGGCAGCGTATCTTCCAGTTGCCGTTCTCGTGGAGGTCATTGGGCGTGGATGTGCGCGGCCGCGCCCGCACGCTGACGATCAACTACCGCACATCGCACCAGATTCGCGCCCAGGCCGACCGCTTGCTGGGGGCTGAGGTGGCTGATGTGGACGGCAATGTGGAGACACGCAAGGGCACGGTGTCCGTCTTCAACGGACAACAGCCGTCGGTTCGCACGTTTTCCAGCGAAGAAAAAGAAATTGCCGGCGTTGGCGTGTGGCTGAAGGCGTGTTGCGGCGAGGATGTGCGGCCCGCCGAGATCGCCGTTTTCGTGCGTTCCGAGGCTCAGCTTGATCGCGCCCGCCAGGCGGTGAGGGTTGCAGGCCTGGACTTTTGCGTTCTGGACGACAAGGTCAGGCCCGAAGAGTCAAAGGTGTCGATCTGCACCATGCATTTGGCAAAAGGCCTGGAATTTCGTGCTGTGGTCGTGATGGCTTGCGATGATGAAGTTGTGCCATTGCAGAGCCGGATTCAAGACATCGCTGACGATGCTGATCTGCAGGAGGTCTACAACACCGAACGACACTTGCTCTATGTCGCCTGTACTCGCGCCAGAGACCGGCTGCTTGTCACGGCTACCGAGCCCGCGTCCGAGTTTCTTGACGACCTGATGAAAGCTTTTTGACGTGGCCAACGTATTCTTTTCCTATTCCCACAAGGATGAGGCTTTGCGCGATGAGCTGGAAGTCCACTTGGCCATGCTCAAGCGGGAAGGTGCTATTTCAGCTTGGCATGACCGCAAAATTTTGGCGGGCGATGAGTTGAATGGTCAGATTCATGCGCGGCTGAACGATGCGCAGGTGATCCTCTTGCTTGTCAGCCCGGATTTTTTGGCTTCTTCCTATTGCTATGACGTAGAAGTCGCTCGCACAATGGAATTGCATAAGCAGGGCCGTGCATGTGTCATCCCGGTCATTCTTAGACCCTGTGATTGGAAAGTTTCTACGCCGTTTGCCAAGTTGCTTGCTGTGCCCACGGACGGCAAGCCGATCACCAAATGGCCTGATCGAGACGAAGCCTGGCTCAATGTTGTGCAGCAGCTGCGAGCTGCTTTGCCTAAATCTGTTGAAGCCAAGGCCATCCAGAATCCTGTGGCGCCGTTGCAGCCGACGCGTAGTGAAGGTCCACGGTCCAGTAACTTGAGAATTCGCAAGGAATTTTCCGATGCGGATAAAGACAGTTTTCTTGATGATGCCTTCGAGTACATGGCCCGATTCTTTGAAAGCTCGCTGGAAGAACTGGAGAAGCGCCACGGCGATCTTCAAACCAGGTTCAAGCAAATCGACGCAAGAACGTTTACCGCGGCCATCTATCAGAACGGCAAGGCGGTGGCGCGCTGCGGGATCAGATTGGGCGGCTCGCGTGGTTTCGGTGGCGGCATAACCTTCTCGCATGATGACAGTGCTTCGGCCAACAGCTACAACGAGAGCTTGAGCATCGAGGCTACGGAGCAAGCCTTGTTCCTGCGGCCGCTGGGCATGGGTGGCGGCTGGGGTGGCGGGGAAAAGAGCCAGCTGACGTTCGACGGGGCCGCCGAGTATTACTGGGAAATGCTGATGGCTCCGCTTCAACGTTGAAAGTTCTATTTGTTCGCCCCAATTTCAGAGGTCAATTTCTTGCAGGTCAAGCACATCATCGAGCCCTTTGTGGTCAGTGTCGGCTTTGTGCACAACGAAGAAGGCCGCGTGGCCGCGCTTGACAAGGGGGGCGCGTGAGCTGGACCAGCGCGGCTGACCTGCGTGCGCAGGTGCAAAAGCTGTGGGACAAGGGGGACTTGCTGCGTCCGTGCGTCCATGGCGAGGCGATGTTGCCCCGGCGCTTGCGGCTGGTGGGGCCGACATCGACCGAACTGACCGAACGCTTTGACGATGTGCGCGCTTGGATGACGGATTTACGGCGAACCTCGCCCCCGCACGGCGCGCCGCGTTACCGCATCGTCCTGCGCGAGTTCCGCCACCGCGTGCTGGGCAGCAACGCCGTGCCGGACGAGGTCTGGCTCGACACGCTGGATGACGCGCTGGCCTTGATTGGCAAACAAAAAGACGTCAAGCGTTTTGCCAGCTTGCTGCAACTGACCCGCGAACAGCACCCGGCCTTGTTGCCGTGGCTGGAAAAGCGGCCCCTGAACGCACTGGCCTTGGCCGATGTCTGGCCGCGCTTGCTGGAGGTTGTCTCGTGGTTGTACGCGCATCCGCGCCCCGGCATTTACTTGCGGCAGGTGGACCTGATCGGGGTGGACAGCAAGTTCATCGAGGCGAACCGGGGCGTGCTCTCGGAACTGCTGGACCTGGCCTTGCCCTTGGATGCCATCGACGCCAGCGCCAGCGGGGCCAGCCAGTTTTGCCGCCGCTACGGCTTCAAGGACAAGCCCCTGCGCATCCGTTTTCGCCTGCTGGACGATTCGGTGGCGCTGCTACCCGGTGCGTGTGAGCCGGACATCAGCGTGACCCAGGCGGCGTTTGATCGGCTTGAGCTGCCGGTCAGCCGGGTGTTCATCACCGAGAATGAGGTCAACTTTTTGGCCTTTCCGCCGCTGGCGGGCAGCATGGTGATCTTTGGCGCGGGTTATGGCTTCGAGGTGCTGGCCGGTGCCCAGTGGCTGCAACAGCGCAGCATTTATTACTGGGGCGATATCGACACCCACGGCTTTGCCATCCTGGACCAGTTGCGTGCGCAACTGCCCCATGTGCAATCCTTGCTGATGGACCGCGCAACCTTGTTGGCCCACACCTCGCAATGGGGCGAAGAACCGCAGCCTTTGCTGCGCGACTTGCCACGGCTCACAGTTGAGGAAAGTGCGATGTTTGACGAGCTGCGTGACAACCGGCTGGCGCTGCGCCTGCGGTTGGAGCAGGAACGCATTGGTTTTAGCTGGCTGCAGCAGGCGCTGGTGGCCTTGCACAAGGTCTCGATGCGGGATGAGAGGATGGCAGCCGGAGGTCTTGTTCATGGGGTTTGATGTGAATGCGCTGGTTTTTGCCGCGGCGGCGGTGCTCGCGTTTGGCATTGACCGCTATGCGGGCGAGCCACCAGTGCGCTGGCACCCTGTCGTGTGGATGGGGCGTTATCTCGGCTGGGCCGGGCGGCGCTTGGCTCCGGTGGCGGCGACAAACGATCCGGATTTCAAGTCTTTTTGGCTTGGTGCCCTCGCCTGGTCTGCCGGAGCAGCTATCGTTTGTGCAGCGTCCTGGGCGCTGCAAATTGGTTTGATGGCGCTGCCCGATATGCTGGGGCCCGTCGCGGGCGGCGTGCTGGCGGCGCTGCTGCTGGGCCTGGCACTCAAACCGATGCTGGCCTGGGCCATGCTGCGCAGCGAAGTGCTGGCGGTCGAGACCGCCTTGTCAGCCGAGCACGGTGGTTCACTGGACGCCGGGCGCGAACGCCTGAGCTGGCTGGTCAGTCGCAAGGTGAGTCAATTGACCGAAAGTCAGGTGCGCGAGAGCGCCATTGAGTCGCTGGCCGAAAACCTCAACGACTCGGTGGTGGCGCCGCTGTTCTGGTTCTTGCTGTTGGGCCTGCCTGGCGCGGCGCTGTACCGCTTTGCCAATACCGCCGACGCGATGTGGGGCTACCCCGGCGTGTACAAGGGTCAAAACTGGGCCTGGGCCGGCAAATGGGCGGCGCGGGTGGATGATGTAATGTCGTGGCTACCGGCGCGTCTGACGGCCTTGCTATTGCTGGTGCTTGCGGGCGGCCTGTCGGTGCGGGCGCTTCGATCTCAAGCAAGTCGAACACCGTCACCCAATAGTGGTTGGCCGATGGCCGCGATGGCCATGGCGCTTGAGGTCTCCCTGCGCAAGCCAGGTGTCTACGTGTTGAATGAGGATCAGCCGCCACCTTGCGCCGCAGACACACTGCGCGCCACCCTATTGGCATCCAAAGTGGTGGTGGCCTTGGTGTTTGTCGTCATACCGGCCATCTTTTTAATAGCGTTCAGGTTGTCATGATGAACGATCGCGCAACGATAGAGTTACGCATTCACGGCGGCCCGGATATTGGCGGCGTGCCGCAATTTGATTTTTCCACCAACAGCAATGCCTGCGGCCCCTGCCCGCTGGCGCTGGCAGCGGTGCAGCAGGCCGACGCCAGCCGCTACCCGGATCCCAGCTACACCGCTTTAAAAGCCCAGTTAGCCGCTTTTCACCGGGTCGACGTTGGGCGCATTCTGCTGGCGGGTAGTGCCAGTGAGTTCATTTTTCGAATCACGGCGTGGGTGGCACAGCAGGGTGGGCGGCGGGTCAGTCTGCCCCGACACGGCTATGGCGACTATGCGTACGCGGCAAAGGCTTGGAGTTTGGAAGTGACGACCGGGCCATCGCAGGTTGAGCTGCAGTGGGCTTGCGAGCCGTCCAGCCCGCTGGGTGGTCCTCACATGTCGTGGGCGAATTGGCCTTTGCGACATTCGCTGGTTCTGGACCGTGCCTACGAGCCTTTGCGCCTGAGTGGCACGTCGAGCCTGAATGACGATCAACTGGCGCAGATCTGGCAGCTTTGGACGCCCAACAAGGCATTGGGTTTGACGGGCGTGCGCGCGGCCTACGCCATTGCGCCACTTGGCGCCGAGTCCGCAGTGGCGGGTTTGGATCGTTTGTGTCCCTCGTGGCCCGTGGGTGCCCATGGCGTGGCCCTGTTGCAGGCCTGGGTCCAACCGGCCGTGCAGGGCTGGTTGCATGACAGTTTGCATACTCTACGCGGGTGGAAGGCGCGGCAACTCGCGTTGTTGCAAAACCTGGACTGGGATTGCACCGCCAGCGACACACCGTTTTTCTGTGCCCGACCCGCGCCGGGATGCAACTTGACTCAGCTCCGCGCAGCAGGCATCAAGCTGCGCGATACCACGTCATTTGGCTTGCCCGGCCATGTGCGGGTCAGCGTGCAGGCCCCGCTGGCGCAGGATGCGCTGGCAGTGGCCTTGCAAGGTCATTGATGCAATCAAGGCACTGTTACAGGCATTGTTAGATGCTACTATTGATGCTTAAATTAAAGGAAATTGCCATGCGCACCACCATTGCCCTTGATGATGATTTGCTTGCCAAAGCAGAAGCGCTAACCGGTGTTTCCGAAAAAGCCGCGTTGGTGCGTGAGGCTCTGCGAGCGTTAATACAGCGCGAAAGCGCCAAGCGACTCGCCCTCTTGGGCGGTTCTGAGCCTATGTTGAAAGATGTGCCAAGACGCCAAACGGAGCCTGCATGATTTTGGTCGATACCTCGATTTGGATTGATCATTTGCGAGCGAGTGATGAAAGGCTGGCCCGACTGCTTGCCGAGGGCCAGGTACTGGCCCATCCTTTCGTGACCGGCGAACTGGCCTTGGGTAATCTGCGCAACCGGGACGCGGTACTGGGCGCATTGCAGGACTTGGCACAGGCTTGTGTGGCCACCGAGTCGGAAGTTCTTCGCTTTATCGGGCAAAAAGGTCTTTATGGCCTGGGCATTGGCTACATTGACGCACACCTTTTGGCTGCGGTACTTCTCACACCGGGCTGCGTGCTCTGGACACGCGACAAGCGTTTATTAGCGGCCAGCTCTGGCCTGGGCATCGCCGCCAATGCAACACATTAACGACACATTGCCAGTGCCGCCGCTTGCTGGCGAAAGACCCCTGAATGACTGAACCCCACAAGAAACCCGCTCACTGCGTCATGGTGCTGGGCACCACCAGCGGCGCCGGCAAGAGCTGGCTCACCACCGCGCTGTGCCGCTACTACGCGCGCCAGGGCCTCAAGGTGGCGCCGTTCAAGGCGCAGAACATGAGCAACAACGCAAGGGTTGTCGCCCCCACGCTTGCCACTGCGTGTGCTGCGCTGCCCCCCGAGGGGGCCATGCCTTGCTTGGGGCGGCCCGGCGCTGCGGCGGCCGAGTTTGGGGGTGAGATCGGCAGCGCCCAGTACTTCCAGGCGCTGGCGGCGCGCGCGGTACCCGATGTGCGCATGAACCCGCTGCTGCTCAAGCCCGAGCGCGACACGCACAGCCAGGTGGTGCTGATGGGCCAGGTCAACGACGCGCTGACCAAGACTGCCTGGCGCGGCCGCAGCGCCAGCGTCTGGCCGGTGATTGCCCAGGCCCTCGACGATCTGCGGGCCGAAAATGACGTGGTGGTGATTGAAGGCGCGGGTTCGCCGGCCGAGATCAACCTCTCCAGCAGCGACATCGTCAACATGCGCGTGGCGCTGCACGCCAACGCGGCCTGCCTGCTGGTGACCGACATCGACCGCGGCGGCGCCTTTGCCCACCTGTACGGCACCTGGGCGCTGTTGCCCGAGGAAGAACGAGCCTTGATCAAGGGCTATGTGCTCAACAAGTTTCGCGGCGATGCCAGCCTGCTGGCCCCGGCGCCGCAGATGCTTGAGAAACTCACCGGCGTGCCCACCGTGGCCACGCTGCCGATGTGGTGGCAGCATGGTTTGCCCGAAGAAGACGGTGTATTTGACGACCGCAGCACCGCGGCAGGTGCCGTGACCAAAACCGTTGCCGTCATCATCTACCCGCGCATCAGTAATCTTGACGAGTTTCAGCCGCTCAAGAACATTCCGGGCGTGCGCCTGCAATGGGTGCGCAGTCCTTCCGAGTTGGCCGGCTTGACGTCGAGTGACTGGATCATCCTGCCCGGCTCCAAGCACACCAGTGGCGATCTGGCATGGCTGCGTTCGCAGGGGCTGGACGCGGCGGTTGCACGGCACGCAGGGCAGGGCGGTGCCGTGCTGGGTATTTGCGGCGGTCTGCAAATGCTGGGCGAAGCCTTGATTGACCCGCACGGCGTTGAGCATCGCTATCTGGGCAATGCACCAGGCTTAGGACTGCTGCCGCTGGTGACGGTGTTTGAGGCAGACAAAACCGTGCAACGCGCACAGGCCACTTTTGCTTCGGACATGGGCGCAGGAATCGCCACACCGAGTCCGTGGGCGGCGCTAGCCGGTGTGCAGGTCGGGGGTTATGAAATTCATCACGGTCAGACGCAGCAGCACCAGGGTCTGGCGCAAAGTGGCGAATTGGCGCGCGCGGTCATGCCCGCTGGTCTGGCCTGGATGAACGAGGCTGGCAATGTACTCGGCTTGTATTTGCATGGCCTGTTTGAAGACCCTGCAGCCCTGCAGGCCTTGTTTGGCGCCAGTCTGCGCGGCCCGGTGCCGACGCTGGACTCGGTTTTTGAAGGCCTGGCCGATTACATCGAGCAGCATTTCGAGCCCGGCGTCCTGTCGGCCTTGATTGCATGAGGGGCCACGGCCGCCCATTTTTCCAAGCCGCGATTTTGTTTTTTCTCCCGTTTTGACTTTCTTCAACCTTTAACGAGTACCTTCATGATCCACACCTCCCTACCCACCCTGGCCGACATCCGCACGCCCGCTCTCACGCAAGCGCTGCAGCACAAACTCGACAACAAAACCAAACCGCTGGGCTCGCTCGGTCGGCTCGAAGCCCTGGCGCTGCAATTGGGCGAAATCGGGGGTACCGAGTCGCCCAGGCTGGAGCAGCCACAAATGGTGGTGTTCGCCGGTGACCACGGCCTGACCGCGCGCGGCATCTCGGCCTTTCCGAGCGACGTGAGCTGGCAGATGGTGGAGAACTTTCTGGCCGGCGGCGCTGCCGTCAGCGTGCTGGCGCGCCAGCATGGCATCAGCCTGACGGTGGTCGATTGCGGCGTCAACCACGACTTTCTGGCCGCTGTGCCGGCCGGCACGCAGCGCGCTGGCCTGCTGGTGCGCAAGGTTGCCAACGGCACCGCCGACTCATCGGCGCAGCCGGCCATGACGGCGGCGCAATGCCAGCAGGCGCTGCAAAACGGCGTGGAACTGGTCAAAGGCCTGCCCGGCAACGTCCTGCTGCTGGGCGAAATGGGCATTGGCAACACCTCGGCCGCTTCGCTCTTGCTGGCGCGTCTGGCCGGACTGGACATTGAAGTCTGCACCGGCGCCGGCACCGGCCT
>JAKFXU010000292.1 GCA_021731215.1 Rhodoferax sp. | reverse complement strand
GATGCGCTCGACCGAATCGGCAGCGAGATCCTGGCGCGGGCCTGAATGCCGGAGCTGGACCAGGCCGGAAACGCCGCACGCGCGGCCTGCACGGCGGCGTCGAGCTGGGCGGAACTGGCCTGGGTGTAGTCGCCAATCACATCGGCCAGGTTGGACGGGTTGATGTTGGGCGTGTAGGCCTTGCCTGCGACCCACTGGCCGCCGATCAAGTTGTCGTACTTTTGTGTCATGTTCGATTTCGAAAGAGTGGAAGGGTTTACTGGGGGCCGAGCGTCTGGATCAAGGTGGCCAGCTCTTCTATCTCCTGCGGTTTGAGGTCAGTCAGCGGCGCGCGCACCGGGCCGGCGTCGTGGCCAACAATCTTGGCACCGGCTTTGACAATGCTCACCGCGTAGCCCGGCATCTTGTTGCGAATGGCGAGGTAGGGCATGAAGAAGTTCTTCAGCAGGCGATGCTGGGTGGCCAGGTCATTGGCCGCCACCGCGTGGTAAAAATCCATCGCGGTTTTGGGAATGAAGTTGAAGACGGCTGATGAATAGACCGGCGTGCCGAGTGCCTTGTAGGCGGCGGCATAGACCTCGGCCGTGGGCAGACCGCCCAGGTAGGAGAAACGCTCGCCCATCTTCATGTAAATGGAGGACATGGTCTCGATGTCGCCCACGCCGTCCTTGAAGCCGATCAGATTCGGGCAGCGGTCGGCCAATATGGCCAGCGAATCGGGGGTGAGCTTGCAGACGTTGCGGTTGTAGACGATCACGCCAAATTTCACGCTCTTGCAGACCTGCTCGACATGGGCGATCAGGCCGTCCTGGCCGGCTTCGGTCAGGTAATGCGGCAGCAGCAAAATGCCGTGCGCACCCTGACGTTCGGCCTCCTGCGCGCAGGCAATGGCAAAGCGCGTCGGGCCGCCAACACCGGCAATGATCGGCACTTTGCCACGACAGGTTTCAACCGCTGTTTTGATGATGGCCGGGTACTCGTCCCCCGTGAGCGAGAAAAACTCGCCGGTGCCGCCGGCCGCAAACAGGGCGGTGGCACCGTAGGGCGCGAGCCACTCCAGACGTTCGATATAGGTCTTGGGGCGGAAGTCGCCCTGCGCGTCAAAATCGGTCACGGGAAAAGACAGCAGGCCGGAGCTGACGATGGTTTTGAGGTCTTGGGGATTCATGGGGTTCTTGCTTGATTGGATAGATTGAAAAGGACTGGTGGTCGGCAAAAAAGTCAATGGCTGCCAGTCTCAAAACCGCGGCTTGACCTGCGTCCAGTCAGGCCGAAAACGCCGCATTTGAGCCACGTCGTTGCGGGTGCGGATGCGGCAGTGTTGATAGGCATCATGCAGTTCGGCCAGCTTGGCGCGATCGAGTTCGACGCCCAGACCGGGTTTGTCCGTCAGGTGCACGCAGCCGCCGGTGATTGGTACCTTGCCGCCGAGCAGAATTTCGTCGCTCTGCCACGGGTAATGCGTGTCGCAGGCGTAGCTCAGGTGCGGCACCGAAGCGGCCAACTGCGTCATGGCCATCAGGCTGATGCCCAAGTGCGAGTTGGAGTGCATCGACAGGCCTAGGCCAAAGGCCTGGCAAGTGCGTGCCAGCGCCTGCGTGGCACGCAGGCCGCCCCAGTAGTGGTGGTCTGACAGCAGGATCTGCACCGCGTTGAGTTCGATGCTGCGCTTGAGTTCGGCCCAGTTGGTGACCACCATATTAGTCGCCAGCGGCAGACCGGTGGCTTTATGCAGCTCGGCCATGCCTTCCAGCGTGGGCGTCGGGTCTTCGTAATACTCCAGGCAGCCGGCGAGCTTGTCGGCCACGCGCAGGCTGGTCGCCATGGTCCAGTTGCTGTTGGGGTCAATGCGCAACTGATGTTTGGGAAAAGCCGCCTTCAGCGCAAGAACAGCATCCGCCTCTTCCTCGGGATCGAACACGCCGGCCTTGAGCTTGATGCTCTCGAAGCCGTACTGCCCGATCATCTGCCTGGCCTGGGCCACGATCTGCTGCGGGTTCACCGCCTCGCCGTAGGGGTCGCTCCCGTACTCGGGATCGACCGAGGCGTCCCACTTGTAGAACAGATAGGCCGAATAGGCCACCTTGCTGCGCACCGCCCCGCCCAGCAGCTCCACCAAGGGGATGCCGATGGTGCGCGCCTGCAGGTCCAAAAATGCGACCTCGAAGGCCGAGAAGGCGCTGTTGACCAGGTTGCTGCCGAGCGAGCCGGGGGCCAATTCCATCTCGACATGGCCGGTATTGGTCTGCGGCGCGTTGGCCAGCACACGCGCCCACAGGCCGTTCAGATCAAAGGCAGACAGGCCGAGCAGGCTGTCGCGCGTGCGGGTCAGCAGGTCCAGCACCGGCGCATCGCCATAGGTTTCGCCCAGGCCGACCAGGCCATTGGCGCCCTCCACCTCAATGATGGAACGCAGGCCGAAGGGCTCATGCACGCCGGCGGCGTTGAGCAGCGCCGGGTCTTTGATCGCAATCGGGGTGACGCGAACTGCAACAATTTTCATGCAATTTTTTCGACTATTTCAAAAGCAGGCCGGGCAGCCACAGCGACAAAGCCGGAATGTAGGTCACCGCCATCAATACCAACAACAAAGCGCCAAAGAAGGGGTACAAAGCCTTCACCACTTTCTCGATCGGCAACTTGGCAATCGCGGCCCCTACAAACAGCACGCCGCCCACAGGGGGTGTAATCAGGCCCATGCCCAGGTTGACCATCATGATCATGCCGAAATGCACCGGATCGACCCCTATGGTGGTGACAATGGGCAACAGGATGGGGGTCATGATCAGAATCAGCGGCGCCATGTCCATCAAGGTGCCCAACAGCAACAGCAGGATGTTGATCATCAGCAGCACCGCGTATTTGTTGTCCGAGATGCTGGTAAAGACGTTCGTGATCTGCTGCGGAATCTGCATCAGGGTCATGATGTAACCGAAACTGGCAGCAAAGCCGATCAAAATCATCACGATCGCCAGCGTTTTGACGGTGCGGTGTACCAGTTTGGGCAGTTCATGCCACTTGTAGTCACGGTAAATGCACATGGTGACAAAAAAGGCCCAGATCACGGCAATGGCCGCTGACTCGGTGGCCGTGAAGATGCCCGACAAAATGCCGCCAAGAATAATCACCATGGTCATCAGGCCCCACAACGCATCAACGCAAATCCACAGCGCCTCCTTCATGGGAATGCGTCGGCCCTTGGGAAAATCGCGCTTTTTTGCAATAAACAGGCACATGATGGCGAGCGTCAAGCCCAGCAATAAACCAGGCAGCACACCTGCCAAGAACAGCGCCGCAATCGACACCGACCCCCCTGCGGCCAGCGAGTAAATCACTGCGTTGTGGCTAGGCGGAATCAAAATAGCCTGCACTGAGCCGCTGACCGTTACCGCCGTGGCGAAATCACGCGGGTAGCCTTTCTTTTCCATTTCTGGAATCAGCACCGAACCAATCGACGCCGTGTCCGCCATGGACGAGCCAGAAATGGCGCCGAAAAAGGTGGAGGCCAGGATGTTCACCAGCGACAGGCCGCCGCGCACAAACCCGACCAGCACACTGGCAAACGAGACCAGCCGGCGTGACATACCGCCCTCGGCCATGATGGCGCCGGCCAGCACAAAGAAAGGAATGGCGAGCAGGGAGAACTTGTTCACCCCGCTGGCGATAGAGATCATGATGGCATCGAACGGAATATCGATCCACCAGGCGCCAACCAAGGCCGACAAGCCCAGCGCGTACGCCACCGGCATGCCAATAATCATCAGGCCCAGAAAAGAGCCCAGCAAAACAAAAGCGTCCATCAGAGATTTCCCCCTTCAACTTTCTCGTGATCGAAGGTCACGACGTCGCGCTGGGCTTGACTCCCCAGGACCATGTATTCCAAGATGAAAACAAGGGTGACGAGGCCACCCAGCGGCACCGGCAGATAGGTGGCCCCGACCGGCATCCACGGAATCTCGCCGATGTTCTGGCCCCATGTTTCCATGCACAGCTTGGAGCCGTAGAGCGTCATGAACACCGCCACCACCAGCATCAGCAGTTGCACCACCGCCGCCACCGGCCGCTTGACCGCCGCGTGCAGGCGATCGGTCACCATCGCGACCGCAATATGCGCGCCGGCCCGATAAGCGGCCGCCGCGCCAAAAAATGTGAACACCACCATCAGGAGGATAGAAATCGGTTCAGGCCACTGCGAGCCCGTGCCCAGCACGTAGCGGGTGAAGATGCCCCAGGGAATGATCAGGGACATGACAAAGATCGAGGCACCTGAAATCCAGATGCACGCGAGATAGAGCATGTCGTTGAAATGCAGGAGTTTTTTTTTCATGAGGGGTTCCAGACGCGGGCGCCGGGGACGTCGCGGCAGCGCCGCCCCCGGTCGCGCCCTTGGTCTTATTTGGTGGCGTCGATGCGCTTCATCAGGTCGGCAAACTTGACGCCGTACTTGGCGCGCACCGGTGCCGTCGCGTCATAGAACAGCTTCTGGTCCACCGCCACGAACTCGATGCCCGCGGCCTTGAGCTTGGCCGAGTAGTCCGCCACGCTCTTGTCCCACAGCACGCGTTGGTCCATCTGGGCTTCGCGCGCCACCTTTTTCACCAGGGCCCTGTCTTCTGCCGACAACTTGTCCCAGGTTACTTTGGACATCACCAGAAGCTCAGGAATGATCAGGTGGTTGGTCTGTGCGTAGTACTTGGCGCCGGTCGTGTAATGGTTGGATGTGTAGAAGCTGGGGGGATTGTTTTCGGCACCGTCAATGACGCCGGTCTGCAAGGCACTGAACACTTCGCCAT
The DNA here is from genome assembly GCA_021731215.1 of Rhodoferax sp. Taxonomy (GTDB): domain Bacteria; phylum Pseudomonadota; class Gammaproteobacteria; order Burkholderiales; family Burkholderiaceae_C; genus Rhodoferax. The sequence goes on along the minus strand of JAKFXU010000292.1, from coordinate 4,525 downwards.
AAGACATCGAAATGCCATTGCCACCCATCGCGTTCATGGTGTCCACAAACAGCGGGTTGCCCATCATGCGGACCTTGACCCCCTTCAGGTCAGCCGGCGTCTTCACCAACTTCTTGGTGTACAGGCTGCGCGAGCCGCCATCCATCCAGCCCAGGGCAATCAGGCGGGCCGGGCTGTTGGACACCTTGTCCAGCAACTCGGCGCCAATCGGGCCGTCGATCACGGCGCGCATGTGGGCGATGTCGCGGAACACGAAGGGCATGTTGAATACGTCCACATCGGGCGCCACGGGACCGACCACACCCAGGGAAATGCGGGCAATCTGGATCGCGCCAATCTGGGTCTGCTCGACCACTTCTTTTTCCTGGCCCAGCACGGCGCCCGGGAACATCTGCAGCTTGATGCGGCCGTTGGTGGCCGCTTCAAGTTTCTTGCCCATGTTTTCGACGGCAACCACGGTGGGGTAACCCGCCGGGTGGGTGTCCGAAGCCTTGAGCACAATGTTTTGTGCCATGGTGGAAAAAGATGCGGAGAATGTCACGACGGCTACGGCGGCAGCGACAAAATTTCTACGGAAGGTCATGGTTGTCTCCTTGATTGACCAGATTAATAACGACTGACAGGAAAACGGGAAAAAATCGGCTCAGGTCGTCCGCGCACCCCTTCACCCAGGACCCCTTCGTCCAGGATAAACACAGCGCCATCGAGGCCAGCCTTATCGGGCAGGATGAAGGCGGGCACGATGGAGGTGACAAACAGCATGTCCAGATTCGGGCCACCGAAGGCGCACATGGATGGTTTGGATACCGGGACGGACACGGAGTGCAATAACTCGCCGCTGGGTGAAAACCGGTGCACCAGGCCGGCATCGTTGCCGCAAATCCAGTAGCAGCCCGCCGCATCAACCGCCGCGCCATCGGGGCGGCCAGGCAAGTGCTTCATGTCCACAAATTCGCGTCGACCCGATAGCGCTGCACTGTCGGGCTCAACTTCAAAGGCCCATATTTTTTGCACACTGGGATGCGAGTCGGACAGGTAGTAGGTCCGGTTATCGGGACTGAAGGCCATGCCGTTGGGCGTGATAAGGCCCTCGATCTTTGCTGCCCCCAGACCAGACTGATCCAGACAGTAGACCGCACCGACTGGCGCTGCCAGCGCCATGTCCATGCACATGGTGCTGACCCAGAATCGACCTTCGGCGTCGCAGCGGCCATCGTTAAAGCGCATATTCGTGATTGGGTGATTGATGCCGGTAATGAGCGTCACATTCACTGTGGGTGGCGTCAGCAGCTTGACCGCAAAAACACCGGTTTCCATCGCCGCCACCAAATCCCCGGCAGCACCCAGGCGCTCAGTCAACGCGATGCAGCCCACACGCTCGGGCGTATTCCAGGTTTGCTGGGTCTGACTGGCCCAGTCAAAGCGGTGAATGTGACGGCCTTCAATATCCACCCAATAAAGGGCTTGCTCGGCGACCGACCACACGGGGCATTCACCCACGCGGTCACGCGAGGTGGACAGGACTTGGGGTTCAGACATGCTCACTCAAACGCCTGCTGTGACTGTCATTCGAATGGACCGGCTTTGACAAAACCGCCGCCCTGAAATTGCACCGCCGCATCGCTCAGGTCGGGCGCCAGGGTGCGGGCATAGACGGCTTCCCGGAACACATCCGAGCTGTCCTGCGGCACATAGCCAACATGGCGCGCCTGTGCGTTGTCCCACCAGGTGACTGCGTTGTCAGACATGCCGAAAATGATGCTGTGACCCAGCACGGGCGTGGTCAAGCAGGCGGTTATGAGCCGATGCAGATCCTCGAAACTCAACCAAGTGGCCAGCATGCGGCGATCGCGCGGCTCCGGGAAAGAGGAGCCAATGCGCAGGCAGGCGGTCTCAATGGCGTAACGGTCAAAGTAGAAACGTGACAAATCTTCGCCAAAGGCCTTGCTCACACCGTAAAGACTGTCAGGACGTGCGGGCTCATGGGTCGTGATGGTTTGACTCTGACGATAAAACCCAGTAACGTGATTCGAGCTAGCAAACACCACCCGCTTGACGCCGTGCTTGCGCGCGGCCTCATACAGGTTGTAAACGCCCAGAATATTGGCTTGCAGGATGGGTCCAAATGGCCCTTCCACCGACACGCCGCCCAGGTGAACGATGGCGTCCACCCCCTGCACCATCGCACTCACCGCATCGGCGTCTGACAAATCCGCCAGCACCACCTCTTCGTGCGCGCCGGCCTCGCCAAAACGCACGCGGTCGGACAAGCGCAAGACATCGCAATTGGCCTTGAGCCGTTCACGCAAAGCCTGGCCCAGGCCACCGGCAGCCCCCGTCAACAGAAGTTTGTGATGAACCTTGATCGTCATCTTTTTTCCATTCATTTCAAAATTTTGACGCTGGCACTGGACTTTTCCAGTTTGTCGCCTTACATTCAAGTCATTCAGTAGCAGATCAGTTATATGTTGTCTGATAAGTAAGAATTATTGTGAACCCACCTTACCCTGTCAAGAATTTTTAGATGGAATCATGGAAAACCCCTAGTCATTCAGTCACCCGAGCGCGCCGTCCGCGCGGCTTGGTCCAGGAAATCGTGGATGGCCTGGCCGGCAACATCCGCGACGGACTGATCAAGCCCGGCGACAAGCTGCCCAGCGAGTCCGAAATCATGGTTCGCTTTGACGTCAGCCGCACGGTGGTGCGCGAGGCGCTCTCCAAATTGCAAGCCTCAAAACTGGTAGAGACCCGGCACGGGATCGGCACTTTTGCGCTGGCGCCGCAGGACACCGCCAACTTCAGGATCGCCGAAGCCGACATGTCTACCGTGGCCGACGTGATCGCGGTGCTGGAATTGCGCATCAGCCTGGAAACCGAGGCAGCCGGCCTCGCGGCCCAGAGGAGAACCAACGCCAATCTGGCCACCATGGAAGCGGCACTGCAAGCGTTTGAGGACTCCATCAATCAGGACTCGGATGCCGTGCCGCCCGACTTCCAGTTTCACATGGAAGTGGCTCGTGCCACCAACAACCAGCACTTTGCAGACCTGATGACCTACCTCGGCGCCATGATCATTCCGCGCACCCGCGTCAACACAGCCAGTAGCGCGCCCGAAGGCCGGCTCAGCTACCTCCAGCGGGTTCACGGCGAGCATGAGAGCATATTCAATGCGATCCGCAACCAGGATTCCGATGCGGCGCGCGCCGCCATGCGAACCCATTTGAGCAACAGCCGTGAACGCTTGCGCAAAGGCCAGTCAGGTCAGGTCTGATCCGATAGCACGCGGCAGTTTTGGGAGCGCATCAGGGTTAACCCAGAAGCCAAACTCCACACTATGTTGTACGATGACCGATCACTTAAATTGTCTTGAACCGCACCATGCCTGCACTTTCCACTACCCCCACCATTACCCGCATGCAAGTCATCCCCGTGGCAGGACATGACGGCATGCTGCTGAATCTGAGCGGCGCCCACGGGCCGTTCTTCACGCGCAATCTGGTCGTCTTGAGCGACAGTGCCGGCAACACTGGCGTTGGCGAGGTGCCGGGCGGAGAAAAAATACGCGCGACGCTCGCTAGCGCGCAAAACCTGGTCGTGGGCCAGTCTGTGGGCAACTGGAACCAGGTCCTCAACACGCTGCGCACCGAGTTTGCGGACCGGGACAGCGCCGGACGCGGCAATCAGACCTTCGACCTGCGCGTCACGATCCACGCCGTCACGGCCGTGGAGAGCGCCATGCTGGACCTGCTCGGACAATTCCTGAATGTTCCGGTGGCGGCACTGCTCGGTCAAGGCCAGCAACGCGAAACCGTGGCCGTGCTGGGCTATCTGTTTTATGTCGGCGACCGAACCTTGACCAATCTTGCCTACCGCTGCGAGCCCGAGGCCGCTGACGACTGGCTTCGACTGCGGCACGAAAAAGCCATGGACGCCGCTGCCGTGGTCAGACTGGCCGAGGCTGCTTACGCGCGCTACGGGTTCCATGACTTCAAGCTCAAAGGCGGCGTATTGCGCGGCGAGGAAGAGATGGAGGCGGTTGAGGCCCTGCATGAGCGCTTTGCGCACGCGCGCATCACGCTGGACCCGAACGGCGGCTGGCTGCTCAAGGACGCGGTGCGGCTGTGCCGCGATCACCACAAGGCCCTGGCATACGCCGAAGACCCATGCGGCGCAGAAGGCGTGTTTTCGGGTCGCGAGGTCATGGCCGAATTTCGCCGCGCCACGGGCCAGATGACCGCGACCAATATGGTGGCGACCGACTGGCGCGAGATGGCGCATTCCATCCAGCTCCAAGCCGTGGACATTCCCCTGGCCGATCCCCACTTCTGGACCCTGCAAGGCTCGGTGCGCGTCGCCCAGTTATGCGAGATGTACGGTCTGACCTGGGGTTCCCATTCCAACGAGTAAGGTTAGATCGTGCGAAGCCACGATCTGAACCGTTTGTTGGACGAGCCCGGTTCAAGCCGCAACGGCCTCGACTCCCTGAAAATATCTTTTCCCGTCGCACCGCTTGCAAGGGGCCTTG
>JAKFXU010000291.1:5691-9322 GCA_021731215.1 Rhodoferax sp. | reverse complement strand
TCTCGCTGGCGCCCTTGTTGTTGATTGCCATTTCAGTGGCGGGGCTGGTCTTTGGGCAGGATGCCGCGCGCGGCGAGATCGAATCGCAACTGCGCGCCCTGATTGGCGAGCCCGGCGCCGGCGCCGTGCAGGCACTGCTGGCCAGCGTGGACAAACCGGCTGAGGGCACCGCCGCGACGCTGCTGGGGGTGTTGCTGTTGCTGGTGGGCGCCACCACCGTGTTTGGCGAACTGCAGGACGCACTGGACCGGATCTGGCGCGTCCCGGCGCGCTGCCAAACGAACGGCTGGATTGCCCTGATCCGGGCCCGGCTGCTGTCTTTTGGAATGATTCTTGCCATTGGCTTTTTGCTGATGGTGTCGCTGGTTTTGAGCGCAGCGCTGGCGACCATGGAACGCTGGTGGAGTGCGTTTTTTGGCGACTGGTTGGTGTTCGCAAGCGCCGCCAACGGCATTGCCGGTTTCTTTCTGGTGGCCACCCTGTTTGCGCTGATCTACAAGGTGATGCCACGCGTGCACGTGCAATGGCGCGATGTCTGGATTGGCGCGGTGTTTACGGCGCTGCTGTTCACGCTCGGAAAAGCACTGATTGGTGTCTACATTGGACGCAGCGGCATCGTGTCGGGCTTTGGTGCCGCGGGCTCACTGGTGGTGGTGTTGCTGTGGGTGTATTACTCGGCGCAAATTTTCCTGATTGGCGCCGAATTTACCTGGGTCTATGCCAACGCGTTTGGCTCCAGAAAGATCGAGAGCGCGCCGACTTTGCCGACTGCCCGGACTTGAGATAGAGGGGCATTCAGGCGCCGAGAAGCTCGCCCACTGGCTTGAGGTCGTCAACCCGATCGCAAATGGCCTTGATGACCATCAGAATCGGCACGCCCAGCAGCAGGCCCCAGGCGCCCCAGAGCCAGCCCCAGGCCAGCACGCCAACAAAGATGGCAACCGGGTTCATTTTGCTGGCGCGGCTGGTGAGCCAGGGGGTCAAGAGAAAGCCTTCGATGCTGTTGATGACCAGGGAGATGGCGGCCACCAGCAGCGCCATCTCCAGCGTGCCGAATTGCAGGAAGCCAACCAGGGCCGAACCGGCCGTGATCACCACATTGCCGATGTAGGGCACCAGATTGAGTACGCCCGCGGCAATGCCCCAGACCGCCGCGTTGTCCAGGCCCACCGCCCAGAAAGACAACCAGGTGGCCACACCGACCAGGACGCTGGTGAAAATTTGCACCAGCATGAAGCGCTGAATCTGGTCATGGATCTCGTTGAGTGCTTGTAGCGTGATGCGCTTTTTGGTCAGTGTCGGGCCCGCAAGTTTGACCAATTTGCGCCTGAAAGTGTCACCGGAGGCCATCAGGAAAAAGGTGATCAAGGCCACCATCCCGATTTGCCCCAACATGGCCAGCAGCCCGAGCGTGCCGCTCCACAGATGGTCCTTGACATCAAACTTGGGTTTTTCGATCTGCACCCGCTGCACGCCGCGGCCTACCGGGGCGGTCTTATTCGTTTCTTCGGCCGCTTGTTCGAGCTGGGTGGCGGCCTTTTGCACCGCGGCCAGCGTGTTGTCGGGTTTGCCACGCTGCGTTCGAATCGAATCGCGCAACTTTTGCGCCGCCAGCGGTAGCGACTCCACTAGCCTGCTGGCATCATCGCTGAGCGAATAGGCCGTGGCACCCATACCCGACACAATGCCCAGCACCAGCACCGCTGCGCTCAGTGCTCGGGGTATCCGGCGCCGCGCCAGCCAGTCCACCAGCGGCGACAGGCCATAGCTGAACAGCAGGCCGATCACCAGCGGGATGAAAACGGCGCTGGCCCAGCGCAGCACAAACACGCTGGCCAGCGTGGCCAGCAGCACCAGCGCGACGCTGCGCACATCGACCGGCATGTGCAGCAGCACACGCGGCGGCTCGGCGGGCGCCGCAGTGGGTGTCGCCGGGTCTGCGCCAGCGCCAGCCGGGCGCGCTAACGTGGGGTCCGTCACGGTTGGCGTCTGATTATTTATTCTTGGTGACCTCGTGGCCGATGACGCCGCCGACCGCCGCGCCGGCCGCAGTTCCCAGTAGCCCGCCGCCGACCGCGCTACCGGCGACACCCCCAATGACGGCACCGGTAGCGATGCCTTTTTCATGCGTGGTCATCCCGGCGCAGCCGCCCAGGCCCAAGGCCACCACCAGCATCAGGGCCGGCAGAGCAACAGAAATACGTTTAGCTTGGTTCATGAAAATTACTCCAAATCGATATTAAGAATGAAAGCGTGATGCGTAACTGGCGCAAGCACGGGCGAAGGCCAATTGTTGAACCTGCAAATGCTGCGGTCTGTGCGCCGCCGTACATAGAACTCAATTCATTCGATCTGGTCTGCCATTCATGCAGTCCGCGGCTTGTGTGTGCTGGCGCACAGACGCCGCTCGGACCGGCCGCTATGATCTATCATCTTCTGCCAACGTAGGGGCTTGCTATGGCGCTTGCATTGTTCTGGTATGAGGCGAACCAGCGCGGCGTCTTTCTGTTTTGTTGCACCCTTTTCACGAAAATTGCCCATGTCAAAAGCTGGAAATATCCCCCCCGTTGTCAATAAGGCCGGTAAGGCCGATGGCTTCACCGAAGTGCTGCGCCAGGAGGCTTTGCTCAAGGCCGGCGCCCTGCAAAACGCGATTTTCAACAGCGCCAATTTCTCCAGCATCGCCACCGACGCCCGGGGCGTGATCCAGATCTTCAACGTCGGCGCCGAGCGCATGCTGGGCTACGCGGCGGCCGACGTCATGAACAAGATCACCCCGGCCGAGATCTCCGATCCGCAGGAAGTGATCGCGCGCGCCCAAACCTTGAGCGTCGAACTCGGCACCCCGATCACGCCCGGCTTCGAGGCCCTGGTGTTCAAGGCCTCGCGCGGCATCGAAGACATCTACGAGCTGACCTACATCCGCAAGGACGGCAGCCGTTTCCCGGCAGTGGTGTCGGTCACGGCGCTGCGCGACGCGCAGGACGCCATCATCGGCTACCTGCTGATCGGCACCGACAATACCGCGCGCAAACAGGCCGAAGCGGAGCGCCAGCATTTGCTCGACGCCCAGGTGGCGACGCACAAACAACTGCAGCAGACCAACGTCACTCTGCAGGCCAGCGAGGAAAGGCTGGCCGTGACGCTCAACTCCATCGGCGACGCCGTGATCGCCACCGATGCCAGCGCGCGCGTGACGCTGCTGAACCCGCTGGCCGAACAGCTCACCGGCTGGACGCAGCACGAAGCCAGCGGTCACCCGGTGGACGAGATTTTTCACATCATCAACAAGGAAACCCGGCTACCCGCCACCATTCCCGTCATGGCAACCCTGGCGCATGGCACGATCCAGGGCCTGGCCAACCACACCGTGCTGATTGCGCGCGATGGCAGCGAATGCGATATCGCCGACAGTTGCGCGCCGATTCGCGACCGCGACGCGCAGGTGATCGGCGCGGTGCTGGTGTTTCGCGATGTCACCGGGGAATATGCAGCGCAGCAGGCTTTGCGCGACAGTACCGCGCTGATCCAGACGGTTCTCAATACGGTAGTGGACGGCATCATCACCTTCCATGCCCGCGGCGGCATCGTCGAAACCGTTAACCCGGCGGCTGAGCGCATGTTTGGCTAT
>JAKFXU010000291.1:0-5591 GCA_021731215.1 Rhodoferax sp. | reverse complement strand
TTTGCGCGACAGTACCGCGCTGATCCAGACGGTTCTCAATACGGTAGTGGACGGCATCATCACCTTCCATGCCCGCGGCGGCATCGTCGAAACCGTTAACCCGGCGGCTGAGCGCATGTTTGGCTATGGCGCCACAGAACTCAGCGGACAAAACTTCAGCCTGCTGATCCCCGAGCTTGATCGAGATCAGAGCAATGGCAATGGCAATGGTTCCCTCGCGTATTACAGTGCCAGCGATGCGGCGCGCGCGGTCGGCCTCGGGCGCGAGGTCATGGGCCGGCGCAAAGATGGCAGCATGTTCCCGATGGAAATGGCGGTCAGCGAGATGTGGCTGGGCGGCCAGCGTTACTTCACCGGCATTTTGCGCGACAGTACCGCGCTGATCCAGACGGTTCTCAATACGGTAGTGGACGGCATCATCACCTTCCATGCCCGCGGCGGCATCGTCGAAACCGTTAACCCGGCGGCTGAGCGCATGTTTGGCTATGGCGCCACAGAACTCAGCGGACAAAACTTCAGCCTGCTGATCCCCGAGCTTGATCGAGATCAGAGCAATGGCAATGGCAATGGTTCCCTCGCGTATTACAGTGCCAGCGATGCGGCGCGCGCGGTCGGCCTCGGGCGCGAGGTCATGGGCCGGCGCAAAGATGGCAGCATGTTCCCGATGGAAATGGCGGTCAGCGAGATGTGGCTGGGCGGCCAGCGTTACTTCACCGGCATTTTGCGCGACATCACCGCGCGCAAGCGGGTCGAGGCAGAGCGGGCGCTGCTTGATCAGGCACTGCAGGACAAAAATGCCGAGCTGGAAAATGCCCGGCTCGTGGCGGAGAAAGCCAACCTCGCCAAATCAGACTTCCTGTCGAGCATGAGCCATGAGCTGCGCACGCCGCTCGGTGCCATCCTCGGCTTTGCCCAACTGATTGAATCGGGCGTGCCGCCGCCCACGTCGGCGCAAAAGCGCAGCATCGATCAGATTCTCAAGGCCGGCTGGTACCTGCTGGAACTGATCAACGAAATTCTGGATCTCGCGCTGATCGAGTCGGGCAAGCTGTCGCTCTCGGTGGAGCCGGTCTCGCTGGCCGAAGTTATGCGCGAATGCGAGGCCATGATCGAACCGCAGGCGCAACAGCGCGGCATCAAGGTGTCCTTCACCCAGTTCGCGATGCCCCATTTTGTCAACGCTGACCGGACCCGCGTCAAGCAGGTGTTGATCAACCTGCTGTCCAACGCCATCAAATACAACCGGGCGGGCGGAACGGTGACCGTGGTGTGCACCCCGAGCACTCAGAATTCGATTCGGATCAGTGTCCACGACACCGGCGCGGGATTGGCTGCGGAACAACTGGCGCAGCTTTTTCAGCCTTTCAATCGACTTGGGCAAAAGGGCAACATTGAAGAAGGCACCGGCATTGGCCTGGTGGTCTGCAAGCGGCTGGTCGAACTGATGCACGGCGTCATTGGCGTGGAAAGCACGGTCGGCCAGGGCAGTGTGTTCTGGGTCGAACTGAACCTGACCCCGGCACCCCAAATTGCCACTGACACAGATCAACCGAGGGCGCTGGCTCAGGCGAAGGTTCCAGGCGGCGCGCCGCTGCACACCCTGCTCTATGTCGAGGACAACCCGGCCAATCTGATGCTGGTCGAGGACCTGATTGCGCGGCGGCCCGACATCCGCTTGCTGAGTGCGCGCGACGGCATCCGTGGCATCGAGCTGGCGCGCGCCGCGCTGCCCGACGTCATCCTGATGGACATCAACCTGCCTGGCATCAGCGGAATCCAGGCGCTGAGAATCCTGGCGCAAGACCCGGCCACAGCGCACATTCCGGTGGTGGCGCTCAGTGCCAATGCGGTACCGCGCGATATCGAGAAAGGTCTGGAGGCCGGCTTCTTCCGTTACCTCACCAAGCCGCTCAAGGTCAACGAGTTCATGGAGACGCTCGACGTGGCCTTGAAATTTGCGGACCAGCAAGCCAGCCACGCGGCCCACCAGGAGCCCCTATGATGATTACCGAGTCCGAGATGCTTCACGCCAGCATCCTGATCGTTGACGATCAGGAATCCAACGTCAGGCTGCTCGAGCAATTGCTCAGTGACGCCGGCTACGCCTGCGTCAGCTCGACCATGAATCCACACGAGGTCTGCGCGCTGCATCGCAAGAACCATTACGACCTGATCCTGCTCGACCTGCAAATGCCCGGCATGGATGGCTTCCAGGTGATGGAAGGCCTCAAGACCAACGCGGCCGACGCCTACCTGCCGGTGCTGGTGCTGACCGCCCAGCCAGGCCACAAGCTGCGCGCCTTGCAAGCCGGCGCCAAGGATTTCATCAGCAAGCCGTTCGATCTGATCGAAGTCAAGACCCGCATCCACAATATGCTGGAAGTGCGGCTGCTGTACAAAAAGCTTGAAAATTACAGCCAGGTGCTGGAGCAGACGGTGCTGGAGCGCACCGCCGAGCTGCGCGAAAGCGAAGCGCGGTTTCGCAGCCTGACCGAACTGGCCTCGGACTGGTACTGGGAGCAGGACGAGAACGGCAACTACACCAAGGTGTCCGGTCCGGCCCTGGAGATGCTTGGCATCCAGGTCGACGCCCTGGCGGGCGAGGTCCAAGGTGGGCAGGCGAGCGGCTGGAATGAGACCGAGCGTGAGGCACTGCGGGCGATCATTGCGGCGCGCCAGCCGTTCCTGGATTTTGTCTTCCACCGCGTCAATGCCGATGGCTCGCAACACCAGTTTCGGGTCAGCGGCGAGCCGATGTTCAACCAGTCCAGCCGTTTCATCGGTTACCGCGGCGTTGGCGTGGAATTCACCGCCCATTGATCGAACGCAATACCTCGACCATTGACCATGTTACATAAGTGGTATTGTGACTCGAACGGGGCAGGCTTTGAATGAAAAATTCCGATCGGCAGCGATGCCCCCCCTCCCCGTGAATCCGAATCAAAACCATCTTCTCGCCGCCCTGCCGGCAGCGGAATTCGAGCCCCTGATTGCGCAGTTGGAGCTGGTCCCGCTGCGGCTCGGTGACGTCCTGTACGAACCCGGTGGCCAGTTACGCCACGTCTATTTCCCCACCACCGCCATCGTATCGCTGCACTATGTCATGGCGTCCGGTGCATCGGTGGAAACCGCCGGGGTCGGCAATGAGGGCGTGGTTGGTATTGCGCTGTTCATGGGGGGCGACACGACGCCCAGCTCGGCGGTGGTGCAGACGGCGGGCCAGGCCTACCGGCTGGAGCGCCAATTGCTGGTGCAGGAATTCAAGCGCGCCGGCCTGCTGCAGCGTTTGTTGCTGCGCTACACCCAGGCGCTGATGACCCAGATGGCCCAGACCGCCGCCTGCAACCGGCACCATACGGTGGAGCAGCAGTTGTGCCGCTGGCTGTTGTTGACCCTGGACCGGCTGCCGTCCAACGAGTTGACCATGACGCAGGAACTGGTCGCCAGCATGCTCGGCGTGCGCCGGGAAGGCATTACCGAGGCGGCTGGTAAATTGCAGCGCGCGGGCTTGATCAGTTACCGCCGCGGCCACATCGCCGTGCTCGATCGCTCCGGACTGGAGAAGCACGCGTGCGAGTGCTACGCCGTGGTCAAGCAGGAAATGCGCCGCCTGCTGACCGATGTGCGCTAGTGGTTGGCAGCTTGCTTCACTTGACCTGATCCATCGCCTTCATGCGCCGCTGCCAATCAATGAGCTGCTGCCGGGCTTCGTCCTTGGAGATGCCGTAGCGGCCCTGGATCTTGCCGGCGAGCCGGTCGCGCTTGCCCGCCAGCACGTTGAGGTGGTCATGGGTGAGCTTGCCCCATTGTTCCCTGAGCGTGCCGTTGACTTGTTTCCAGTTGCCTTCAATACGATCCCAGTTCATTTGCATCTCCTTTGAGTTGGTGAAAGAGCGCCAGCGCAGCGAGCCATCAATAGCGCCGCGCGACGCCGTTGTCGATCCGCACGCGGTCGCCGACCCGGATATCGGCGTTGCTGCTTTGCGTCACGGTTTGATAGGAGCCATCCTGCATGCGGATCGTGAACCGGTAGGCATCGGATTGCGCTTGGCTTCGTTTTTCCAGCTCGTGTCCGGCATAGGCGCCGCCGGCCGCGCCGAGCACAGTGGCCGCGGTTTTGCCGCTGCCCCCGCCGACCTGGCTGCCAACGAGGCCGCCCACCACCGCGCCCGCGATGGCGCCGACGCCGATGCCGCTGCCCGCAATGCCGGCGTTGTCGGCCCGGATCAGGTCAATCGACTGCACCACGCCGTATTCCGAGTAAACGCGGCTTGAACTGGTGGACTGCGGGTAGGCGGCGCCCGAACTCGACGTATTGGCTGGGGTATAGGTGTTGGCGCAGGCGCCCAGCGTGAGTACGGCCGCCAGGCCGATGACTGATCTGAAGTGAGGAATGGGTTTCATAACGATCTCCTTAAAGAGTAATGGGTGGGTGGACTGCTTGCTTCTGAAACTGGTGTTGAGCTTGCGCCTATTCCCGCGCGTGTTCCGTGCGCTCGCGCACATACGGGACCGGCGATTTCAATTATTCTCCAACTGCTCCGTGACGCCCCTCACGGTGCAAGCCGCCACAATCACCCAACGACCGGCAGCGTACGAATGAAAAAATGCAACTACTTGGTGGGCACGCTGCGCTTTGCCCACCCTACGGTGCAAGCCAACACCCCATCCAGCGGTGAATGTCAAGCTGGTCGTAGGGTGGGCAAAGCGCAGCGTGCCCACGGATACAGCGCCGCCAGAGGCTCTGCATCGATTTACCCTTTCACAATTTACCGGAGATAAACGCAAATGAACCCCACAAAACTGATAGGCATCATCCTGATTGCGGCCGGTGCCCTCGGGCTGGCGTACGGCGGTTTCACTTATACGAAGGAAACCACCGGCGTCAAGATCGGCCCGCTGGAACTCAAGGTCCAGGAGAAGGAAACGGTTAACGTGCCGCTGATCGTCAGCGCCGGGGCGATCGCCTTCGGCGTGTTCTTGCTGGTGCTCGGGCGCAAATGAGGGGGACGCCGCGGCCGCCCCGGTGGCGCACCGGCTATAGCAAGCGCTCCCACAGCCGCGCCATCCATTCCTTGAGCCGCAACTCAAGTGGCCGGCGTTCCCAGGCTGCCAGATCGATGGCCTGCGACGCTGCGAGGTCCGTGGCAAACATGGCCTGCATTTTCTGGGCGAACTCGCGCCCCAGGATCACCGCATTGACCTCGTCGTTGTCGAGAAAGCTGCGCCAGTCCAGATTGGTCGAGCCCACGGTGGACCAGACGCCGTCGATCACCGCCGTCTTGGCATGCAGCAGTTCACCCCCGCGCTCGTAGATTTTGACGCCGCCTTGCAGCAGGCCGGTGTAATGCGAACGCCCGGCGTGGAATACCAGCGCGGAGTCGGAGTGGCTCGGCAAGATCAGCTTGACATCGACGCCGCGACCTGCGGCGGCGGTCAATGACTTCAGCAATTGGGGGTCTGGCACAAAGTAGGCGTTGGTTAGATAGACCTGCTTTTCCGCGTTGCCGATGGCCGATATCAGCGTCAGGTAGATCAGGCTGAAGGGGTCGTCGGGTGTGCTGCCGATGGCGCGCACGATGTCATTGCCC
>JAKFXU010000140.1 GCA_021731215.1 Rhodoferax sp. | reverse complement strand
GGGTGACGGCTTTGTCGGGGATGTGCTGCTGCATGGGGGCGGGCAGCTTTTGAATGGCGGACGCAATCGACTCCCCGAGACGGGCGGCGGCCTTGCCGGTGGGTGCGGCCAGCGCCATGCGCAAAGGCGCGTGCTGGCGGGCCGGGTCGGATTGCAGCAGGGCCAGCAGCCGCACCACGGTGGTGGTTTTGCCGGTGCCGGGGCCGCCGGTGATGAGGGTGAAGCGTTTGCGGGCGGCCAGGGCGCAGGCTACTTTTTGCCAATCGGGGCTGGCGCTTGCGGCGCCTGTGGCCTCGGTGGCCTCAAAAAGCTGGGCCAGCGACGCCGACAGGTTCTCGGGCACAGGGCAAGGCTGCGCCAGGCGGGCGGTGATGGCGGCGCGGATGCTTTGCTCGGCGTTCCAGTTTCGGCGCAGGTACAGGCGCTGGCCGTCGAGCACCAGGGGGCTGTTATTGCCTTCGTCTTGACTTTGAATCCAGGGCAGGCTGGCGGCACTTTGGCGCAATTCAGGGGCGAGCGTCGCCAGATCAAGGCAGGCGTGGCCCAGGCCAAACTGGTGGCTGGCCATGGCGGCCAACGTGCTGTGCTGGGGGTCGCTGCTGGGCTGCACTTGCTGCAAGTATTGGGCAAAGGCTTTGTCCAGACCGGTCAACGGCAATGAGGAGGGTTCGATTTCTATTGCGCTCATGATGCGGCCCTGCTTGTTCCGGTTGGCTCGTGCTGGTCAGAAAACGCCGCATCCAGCGCTTCGATCAAGGCTTTGGGGGGCCGGTCCACATGCAGGCCGGCGCCGCTCTGGTCGATGCCACGCAGGAACAGGTACAAGGCACCGCCCACATGCAGCTCGTAGTCGTAACCCGGTAACCGTGCTTTGAGCAGGCGATGCAGGGCCAGCAGATACAGCGTGTATTGCACGTCGTAGCGGTGCGCCAGAATGGCCTGCTGCAAGTGCGCGGGGCCATAGGCGGGGAGCTTGTTGGACTTGTAATCGAGCACGTAGTAGCGGCCCTCAAACTCCAGCACCAGGTCCATGAAGCCGGTGAGCATGCCTTCCAGTTGCCGGGCTTGCAGGGCTTCGCGGGCTTGTCCGACCATGACGTGTTGCTGAATCAGCCGGTCGAGCTGAACGCTGCCCAGCTTGCGCACTGGCAAGGTAAAAGCCATTTCAGCCCACGTCTGGTGTGCGTGAGTAGCGCCCAAAACAAGAGCGGAAGATGCGCCGGCGGCCTGCGGCAATGGCAAAGGGGTGGTGGCGATGGTTTGAATCCAGGCCGTCAGCAGGGCTTGCTGAGCCTCCTCGAGATTCAGGCGCTGCGCTTTGCGGTTTACTACGCCATGCCATTGCGCCGCGATGGCGGCCGCGGGGTTCTCCTGACTTGCAGGCCAGCCTTTTTGCGCCTGCCATTCCAGCAGGTCATGCAGCAAGGTGCCGTAGGTGCTGCCGGCTTTGAAGGCGTTGAATGGCAAGGGCAAGGTGTCTTGCGGCGCATTGGCCGCTGTGAGGTCCGGTTCGGTGATGACGGCGCTGTCGATTTGTGAATCGCCCATGCGCTCGTCCCGTTCGGAATCGGGGGTCACGGTGTTGACGGGGCGCTGCCCAACATCGCGCGTCAAGGCGCTGAAGCTGGCCGTCCACCACTGGCTGATGAGCTTGCGCTGCGGCACCAGCGCGGGTTTCCAGGTTTTGTGGGGCGCTTCTGGGGTGTAGCGGCTGTCGTCTGGCTCGGGGGCAGCTTGAACCACGATGTGCTCGGACTCCCAGCCCTTCAAGCAGGAGGCCAGATCACCGGCGGCCTGACGCCCCAGCAGCGATGAAACAGCGCTTTTGACTTTGGGGGTTTTGCCATCCACATCGCCCCTGACATGGGCAATGCCCACCCACAGGGCTTGTTCGGCGCGGGTCAGCGCGACGTAGAGCAGGCGGATGTCTTCAGCCAGCCGCAGCGCATCGTCCTTGCCGCTGTCGGTTTTCTCGGCCCGGTAGTTGGACACAAAGGGCAGGAACACCAGCGGGTATTGCAAGCCCTTGGCCTTGTGCAGGGTGATGACCTGCACCAGGTTGGCGTCGCTTTCCAACCGCAACTGGGCCATGTCGCCACTGGCCTGCGGACGGCGCAGTTGGTCTTCCAGGTAGCGGATCAGGGCGCCTTCGCCTTGCAGGCCCAGGCTAGCCGTTTGCAGCAAGTCGCCCAGGTGCAGCAGGTTGGTGAGCTGGCGTTCGCCCTTGTTGTTTTGTCCGTCGCCCTGATTGAGCAGCCGCGTTGGTATCGACTGGTCATGCAACAGGTGGTGCAGCATGGGCAGAAAGCCCTGGCGCTGCCAGATGGTTTGCCAACCATGAAAACGCTCGGTCAGCTCGTCCCAGGCTTGCTCGTTCTGGAACAGGGCTTCAAGCTCGGTCCACGACAGGCCCCACAACTGGGTACACAGGGCGGCCCGGACCCACTGGGTGGCGCGCGGATTGGCCACGGCCCGCAGCATGCGCCACAGGTCGGTGGCCTGCGGGGTGGCAAACACGCTGTCGCGCTCGGACAGATAGACGCTGCGCACCCCCCGGCTGGAGAGGGCGTTGCGAATGGCGCGCGCCTCGGTCCAGCCGCGCACCAGCACGGCCATGTCGCCCGGCTGGGCGGCTCCAAGGTTTAGCAGCCCCACCATTTGCGTGGCAAACAGGTCTGCCATTTGCCGCACCAGCACTTCCTTGCGCGGGGTTTTGGTGTGTTGCAGATGCCAGACGGTCATGGCGGTCTGCGCGTGGTCGCCCACTTGCAGCGGCAGCACTTTGTCATTGCAGGCATCCACGCGTTCAAACGGCACTTCGCCAAATGGTTGGGTGGCACGGGAGAACACATGGTTGACGGCCTCGACCACGCCCTGGGTGGAGCGGAAGTTGCCCGACAAAGTATGGATGGCCTGCGCCTGATGGCGGGCGGTCAGATAGGTGTTGAGGTCGGCGCCCCGGAAGCTGTAAATCGCTTGCTTGGGGTCGCCGATCATGATCAAACCGGTGTCTTGAGCAGCATTTGACGGGCTTGGCGATGCGCCATAGATTTTGGACAGCGCGCCGTATTGCCAGGGGTCGGTGTCCTGAAATTCATCGACCAGCGCCACGGGGAATTGCTGGCGGATGGCGGCAGCCAGGCGGCCATCGGGCGCCTGCAGGGCGTGGTACAGGTGCTGCAGCAGGTCGGAGAAATCGAACTGGGCCAGTTGGGCCTTGGCCTGGCGGTAGGCCGCACCGATCTCGAAGGCGGCATGGGCGAGCAGCAGGGTGCTGACTTCAGGTTCTTGACTCTGATGCGAGTGCAGTGCATCGATGTGAGAAAACGCGACGTGCTTACTGGCTTGGCTCCAGCCCTTTTCCAGCAACCGGCTGACAGAGAACCGCTGCAGCGTCTCCAGCTTGACTTCACCACCTTGGGCCCATTGCGCCATTTGAGTCTGCCAGCCTGACAACCAATCCGGCCGATAGCCTTTGATGGCCTTGCGAGCTGCCGCATCATTGACCAGCGCAACAATTTCAGGCGTCCAGGCGGGTCGCGCCAGAGACTCCAACTCATTGCGTTTTTCTTGCCAGATTTCCCAGTCACGGATAAGGACATCCGGTGTCTGCGCAGGTGCAGCAAAAGAGTGCGGCGCTTGGTCTTCAAGGGCCCAAAGTTCGCCGAGTTTGTCAAACAGCTCTGCTGGCGTTCCCCCCAAGGGCTGGAGCGCCCCCAGTTGGGCGTTTGAGAGTGGGTAAAACCACTTGCGCCAGTAGTCCTGCACGGCGGTGAGCTTGAGCCGGCCGCTGTCTTCCACCCGGCTTTGCTGGAACAGGCTGGCGCTGTCAAATGCGTGTGTTTTAAGCATCCGGCTGCTCCAGCCGTGGATGGTGAAGATGGCGGCATCGTCC
The DNA here is from genome assembly GCA_021731215.1 of Rhodoferax sp. Classification (GTDB taxonomy): domain Bacteria; phylum Pseudomonadota; class Gammaproteobacteria; order Burkholderiales; family Burkholderiaceae_C; genus Rhodoferax. Next base: position 5,484 of record JAKFXU010000140.1, on the reverse strand, counting down.
ATCCACTGCGCCGCCATGTCCAGGCGGTAGGCGCAGGCGGGCCATTGGCCTGCGTTAATCTCTGAGCGCAGGATGCGCAAGAAATCATCAACCTCAAAGCCTTCTTGCTCACCGTGGCGGAAGTAGCGCGCCGCCTGCGCCAGGCGCTCCCGGATTCGACCGCGAAGTTCGGCAGTGGCGGCTTCGGTGAACGTCATCACCAAAATTTGCGGTGGATACAAACCGCTGTTGATCTCGGTACTGTCTGGCACATGACCCAATACCAGCCGCACGTAAAGCGCCGCCAGAGTCCAGGTTTTGCCGGTGCCAGCGGAGGCCTCAATCACCTGCAGGCCCTTGAGCGGCATGGTCAAGGGGTCCAGTTTAAAGAGGCCAGTCATGCTGCAGCTCCTGCACGGTGGGCCAGTTGGACATGTTGGGCCATATCGCCATACAACAGTTCAGCCCATGCGGGCAGTTCAAGTTCGACGTCGTCATAACTCTCAAAGGCGCGCGTCAGATACGCGGACTCAGTGCGTTCGCCAGCCCGGTGGCCGCCTTCAAATGCGGCTTGCGCGGCATCGTGCGGGTCTTTGGGCTCTTTGTCGGGGTTATCGAAGGCCAGTTGGTCGGCCTGCGCTTTTGCCTGCAAATAGGCCCAGGCGGTTTTGCACGCCACCGGCAGCGGCCTTTCCCAGGCCGCCAGATAGACCTTGACCAGGCGCTGCAAAACGCCCAAAGCTTCTTCCTGGGGCAGGGTGTTGAAGACCACCTGGCCATCGAGCCCCAGTTGCACACTGGTCACCGGCATGCCGCTGGCGCAGGCCGCCAGGTGATGAACCCATAGGCTGGTGACAACGTGGCCGCGCGCGGTTTGAGCTTCTTTCTCCCCTTCCAGCACGGCACCGACCCGCTGATTGAGCTGCAGCCAGGCAGCTTCCCCGCTCCACAGTCCCTCCAAGGTTCCGGTGATGGCGATGCCGCCCACATTCAAGGCAATGGATTGCGCCGGCAGGGCGTGCGGATAGTGCGTCTTCCAGCCGGTTTGCCGGTCCAGCACGATTTGCGCTTTTTCTTGCAGGTCGGCCGCCAACCGGGTGCCAAAGGCGGCCATGGGTAATTTGCCAGAGAGGGTCAGCTTCTCGATCGCCGGTTGCAGCTCATGGGCATCGAGCAGGTCCTGGCCGGCCTGGTATTGCTCCAGGCCATTGAGCGAAAACGGCTCTTCCAACTGCGCGAGTTCCTCCACCGTCTCCAGGCGTACCCGCAAGCGCGCCTTGAAAAACACCTCAACCGGTTGGCGCACCAGTTGCCGCAGGTCGGCCAGTGTCAAGGCCGTGGGGGCGGCCAACGCTGCGGGGCTGTCGCTTGTCTCTTTGGTGTGTTGCGCTTCATGCACCCGGGCCCAATCCTTGTCGTAGGTCTGAAACGGCGAGTCCTGCAGAAAGTAGGACTCCGAGAACGGTTGCAGCGGCTGCTTCTCTGGCTCAATAGCAGGCGTCCAACCGGCCTGCAGGTAGTCGATCAACTGGGCCACCAGCACCGAAGGCGGCTGCTCGCTGTTGTCGGTGGCGCGATGGCCTTGCCAACTGATGTAGAGCTTTTGCCGCGCCGACAGGATTGCTTCCAGAAACAGATAGCGGTCATCCTCGCGGCGGGAACGGTCCCCGGCGCGCCAGCTGATGCCCATCAGGTCAAAGTCACGGGCGGCTTTTTGTCTTGGGTAGTCGCCATCGTTCATGCCCAGCAGACAAATCGCCTGGAAGGGGATGGAGCGCATCGGCATCAAGGTGCCAAATTGCACGCCGCCGCCAAAAAAGCGCTGCTGCAGACCGGTTTCCTCAATCTGCGACAGCCAATGCTCACGCACCACGTCCAGCGGCAAGGGCGTGTCCAGCCGGGCGTCCGCGCAGGCCTGCAGCCACACCTCCAGCGGTGCCAGGCAACGCTGGATGAGGCGCTCTTCGGCATCATCGCTGGCCAGAAAGAAGCGCTCGACCAGGCCACCCAGGGTGTGGCCCCATTGCTCAGGGGTCTTGTCGCCCGACAATTCCTGCAGAGTCTTGCTGGTCGCCTCGACCCAGTCAAGCAGCGCGCTGATCAGCGTGGCATCCAGGCCGCCCAGGGCCGCTTGCGGCAAGGTGGCACCCCACGGCGCTCCGGCGCCGACGGCATAGCCCAGCAAAAGACGGCGCAAGCCAAAAGCCCAGGTGTTCTGGTCCAGACCCGCAACGCCAGCAGGCACGCCCCACGCCATGCGGTGCGCGGCATCCAAACCCCAGCGCACACCGGTCAGCATCAGCCAGCTTTGCAGTTGCGCCACATCGGCCTCGCTGACACAGAAGCGCTTGCGCACCGCAGACACTTCAAACAGGCTGAGCCAGTCGGCCAGCGACACCCGCGACCCCGGCAGTGACAACAATTGATCCAGCGCCTGAACCAGGGGTGACTGGCGCGGCGTGGTGTCGGCCACCGAATACGGGATATACCGGGGCTGCCCGGGAGAAAACCGGCCAAACACCGCCTGAATGTGCGGGGCAAACGCCGCCATGTCGGGCACCATCACCATCACATCACGGGGGTGCAAGGCTGGATCGGCGTCGAACCAGGCCAGCAGCCGGTCATGCAGGACTTCGACCTCGCGCTGCGCGCAATGGGTGGTGATGAGGCTGATGGATGCATCCTGCGGCAGCGCCACCGGAGCGTCTGGCAGGGGCTGCAGGTTCAGGATGGCTGATTGCAGTTGGTTCAACTGCGAGGGGTTCTCCTGGCCTTGCGCGGGGTCCACGAAAATCTCCACCCGGGTGAGCCGCTGCCGGTAATGCTCGACACGGTCAAAGTCATCGAGCAGGTGCAGGTAGTCACGCCCCTGTTTGCCCCATGAGGCCAGCAAGGGATGGGTGGCGGTGTGCAGCGCTGAAGCTTCCATCGCACTGAAACTCTTCACGGCTTGCCTGCGGCGCACCTGCTGGCGCAACTGGTCGTGGCCTTCGACGATGTCGCCCCAGTAATGCTGACACGGGTTTTGCACCAGCATCAGCACCTGGCAGACCTGGCCCAATTCAGCCAGGGCCTCCACGGTCTGCATGGGCAAGGAGGAAATGCCGAACACTACGAGCCGGTGCGGCAGCCCTGCGGGACGCTGGCCCGTGGCCTTGCTTTGCTCGACCAAGGTTTTGAGTGCCGACATGAACTTGGCGTGAACACTGGCGCGGGACGAATCCGCCAACTGTTCGCCAACATCGGCTCGAATGTCACGCCACAACTGGGCTTGCCAGGCGTGCGATGCTTCCAGCACGGTTGATTTGCCATCATGGGTGCGCAGCATGTCCGGCCCTGCTTCTCCCTGCGCCCAATCACCCAGCCAGTCGGCCCGATAGGTTTGGTAGCCGTCCAATGTATCGGCCACCTGCAGCGCCAACTGATAGAGCTTGCGGCCACTGGTGTTGCCGCCCAAGTACCGCGCCAGCGGGGCATAAACCGGATTGCTGGCAGCCAGCACGGGCAACAGCCGCACCAGACGCCATAACAAACTGCGCTTGTCAAATGGCATGTGCTGAGGCACTGCATCAGCACCCAGCACGCTGCGGTAGACCTGCCACAGGTAGCCACTGGGCAACTCCAGCCGGGTGGCGGCGCAAATGCCCAAGGCGGCATCGTCGGCCAGCGCCATCTCCAGCCAGTGCTTCATGCCATTGCTTTGAACCAGAATCACCTCGGGCACCAGCGGCGGCAGCGGCTGCGTCTGGAGGAATTGGGTCAGCAGGTCGCGCAGGTCTTCCAGGCGGTTGCCGTGCAAGACCATGAAGCCGGGGGCAAACGATGAGGCAGGTGCCGGCTTGGTGTGTGTTGTCATCAAAGACGCTCCCGATTTTCTTGTTGACTCATCCGCTGATCATGCACCATGCCATAGCCCGGCCAGAGGCCCGCATTCAGTTCAATGCCTGGGCTTTTGCACCGCAAGTCGCTCTGCCAACTGACCAATTTCTGTCGCCATGGCCAACTTTTGCAACCACGGTGCGGGAATCCCGGACTCACCATAAAAAGCACCGGCCAACTGGCCCGCGACGGCCGCCGTGGTATCGGCGTCATCGCCTAAATTGGCGGCCAGCAGCACGCAGTCTTTGAAACTGTCAGTCTGCCAAAAACACCAGAAAGCAGCCTCCAGGCTCTCCACCACATAACCAGAGCCCTGGATTTGAGTCTCGGATTTGGTTTTGTAATGTCCGCCGGCAATCAACTTCAAGGCGTTCGACATCGGTATTGTTGGCTGGAGCGGCGCCAGCACGTCGTCTTTCGCCATACCCTGTGAAGCCCGAATCAGCGCCTCGGCCAACAGACGGCAAGCGGCCAAGCACTCAGGCGCCCGGTGTGTCGTTGTCGATTGCGCACCACTCATCTGAATGGCCAACTCCGGGGTATCCAGGTAATGGATGGGCACGGGGGCCAAACGCATGATGGAGCCGTTGCCCGCGCTGTTCGGATTGGCGGAGCCCGCCACGGGATTGCCGGTACGCCGGAAACGCGCCAAAGCCGACGAAGTCGCAATGCCAATATCAAAGCACTTTCCGTTGCTCGACATGTAGCCTTCGTCCTGCCAAAGCAGGTAGCGCTGCATTTGGTCATGTGTGTCAAACCCGTGTTCGACCAGGCTGGCTGCCAGGCACAAGGCCATGCTGGTGTCGTCCGTCCACTGGCCGGGCCGCAGCTCGAATGGACCGCCCCCCACCATGTCGGTCAGCGGCGTGAAGGATCCACGCGGTTTGAATTCGACCGTCGTGCCGATGGCATCACCTACGGCCAGACCCAGCAAGGCGCCACGGGCGCGATTGATCCGTTTTTCTAGGCTAATTTGGCTCATGCCCCTCCCTTTTCATCTTCTGGCTCAGTTTTGCCCGGCTGCAATACGAAGTCATTTTCAGGATCAACCTGTTCAAGTCCCTTCTCTACATTTCTGGCGAATAGTCGGCATCCGCGGATAAAGGTTTCCCGCAACAAGCCATCCCGGTAAATGAGAACGTAATCAAAATACAGGCGACCGTCCTGGACGTTCGCGGTAATCATGTAATTCTTCATGTTGAGTTCATTGCAGAGCTCAAGCCTTTGCACATGAGTGGCTGATTTCTTGAAATTGGTGTGGGTCCTGAAACTCACAAAACCAGAGCCCTGGTGGATGCGAACCCAAAACGGAAACAAACCATCCTCCGTGACGTAAATGCTCTCGTCCGCGTCCAGCACGTGCTGAATCACGGCGCGTTCAAGTTCCACGGCGAGGTTGACGGCAGTCACCTCTTTTTCTTCAACCTAGAAACCGCAGTTGGACGTGCCCGAGTGGGTCGTCATGGGGTGCGCTGGCAAGGCGCGACGACGCGGCGGGCTACTGCCCGCAAGGAGGAGCAACGCCGCCAGAGCGCGCCAGGGCGGCTCAATCGGGCACGTAGCGCTGTCACCCAAAAGGTGAACTCGTGCGTGGGTACAGAAGTGAGTGTTCATGCGGCCTTGCAA
>JAKFXU010000141.1 GCA_021731215.1 Rhodoferax sp. | reverse complement strand
GTATCGTCCGTCATCCCCACGCTGCAGTCGGCCAGCGTCCAAACCGAAAACGTGCGCAAGATGCTGCTGGCGTTCTCGCGCGACTTGCGCGTCGTCATGTTGCGCCTGGCCTCGCGCCTGCAAACGCTGCGTTATTTTGCCGCTGTCAAGCAGCCGGTGCCGCCGGGTCTGGCGGCTGAGGCGCTGCAGGTGTTTGCGCCGCTGGCCAATCGCCTGGGCATCTGGGAAATCAAGTGGGAGATGGAAGACCTTTCGTTTCGTTTTCTGGAGCCCGATACCTACCGTCAGGTGGCCCGGCTGCTCGATGAAAAGCGGGCCGAGCGCGAACTCCAGGTGGAGCAGTTGCGGGCCCGGCTGGAGGTCGAGCTGAAGGCGCAGGGCCTGGCAGCCACGGTGCAGGGGCGACCCAAGCACATCTACAGCATCGTCAAGAAGATGCGTGGCAAGTCGCTCGGTTTTGATCAGGTCTATGACATTCGCGCGCTGCGCATTGTGGTGGACAGTATCCCGGACTGCTACGCGGCCTTGAGCTGGGTGCACAGCCAGTTCACACCGGTCACAGAGCACTTTGACGACTACATTGCCAAGCCCAAGGCCAACGGCTACCAGTCATTGCACACCATTGTGCTGGACCCGGCCGGGCAGCCGATCGAGATCCAGATCCGCACCCAGGCCATGCATGACCATGCCGAGCACGGGGTGGCCGCCCATTGGGCCTACAAGGAGGCCGGTGCCAAAGGCTATTCGGGGGTGTCGGCCAGTGGTGCATTCGAGGCCAAAATCGCCGTGCTGCGCCAGTTGCTGGCGTGGGAGCGCGATCTCTCGGGCGAGCAGGAGCAAGGCGTCTTTGAGGATCGAATCTATGTCTTGACGCCCGATGCCACCATTGTCGAACTGCCGCAAGGCGCCACCGCGGTGGATTTTGCCTACAGCGTGCACACCACCCTGGGGCACCGCTGTCGGGGCGCGCGCGTCGACGGCGTCATGGTGCCGCTGAACACGCCACTCAAAAATGGGCAGACGGTGGAGGTCTCGGCGGCCAAGGAAGGCGGGCCCTCGCGCGACTGGCTCAATGCCGAGCTGGGTTACCTGGTCAGCCACCGGGCGCGGGCCAAAGTGCGGGCCTGGTTCAATGCGCTGGCGCACCATGAGACCGTGGCCAAAGGGCGCGAGGCGGTGGAAAAACTGCTGCAGCGCGAGGGCAAGACCGCGGTCAAACTCGATGATCTGGCCGCCAAGCTGGGCTTTAACTCGGCTGACGATTTGTTTCAAGTGGTTGGCAAAGACGAGTTCTCGCTGCGCAATATCGAAATTGTGCTGCGCCCGCCCGAGCCGGTGCTGCCCGATGCGGATTACCCGCTGCTTAAAAAACCGCGCAGCGCGGCCAACCCGAGCAAAGGCGGTCTGCTGGTGGTGGGGGTTGATTCGCTCATGACGCAGTTGGCCAAGTGCTGCAAGCCGGCCCCGCCGGACCCGATTTGTGGCGTTGTCACACGTGGCAGAGGTGTCAGCGTGCACCGCACCGATTGCTCCAATTTGCGCGAGATGGTGGCCAAAAATGGCGAGCGCCTGATTGAAGTGCAGTGGGGTGAAACCCCCGCCACTGGCACTGCCGTCTACCCGGTCGATATCGCGGTCGAAGCGGCCGACCGGCAGGGTCTGTTGCGCGATATTTCCGAGGTGTTTACCAAGGAAAAAATGAATGTGATCGGGGTCCAGACCCAGTCGGTCAAGGGCTCGGCCTGGATGACCTTCACGGTCGAGGTCGGCGACGCCGGGCGCCTGGCCCGGGTGTTGGGCGTGGTGGCGGGCCTGGCGGGGGTGCGCTCGGCGCGGCGGCGCTGATATGAGCTTGACGCGCCTTGACCCCGGCACTGGCATCTCGCTATCTTCAACCCGCATGTCAGAGGTTTGAGCAAGGCTGGAAGGCCTGTGGACCGGCTCAGAACGGCGTAGACCACTTTGTTTTTGCTGGTGGGCGTGAGTGGGGTATTGGATTACAAAAAAAATGCCCGGCAAAGCCATTACGCCACTGCTTTTAGTCGAATATCGTCCAGCACCCGCACCAATTCCGTCACCTTCGCCACCGGAAACACCGCCTCCGGCCCCTGCTGGCTGATGTCAGTAAACGGTGACTCATACAACCGCGCCGCATCCATGGTGCCGTTCTCTGTCAGGTACTGCATGATCAGGTCAATGAACTCCAGTTGACTGGCGGTGGCGGTGGTGCCGACCACAAATTGACTGAACGCCTGCTTGGCCGTTTCACGATCGAGTCCGACCAACGACCGGATGAAAATTCCCAGTCCGTGATTTTGCTCGGTTGCCAGTTTGATGACCTCGGGTGAGCCACCAGCCTGCACCAGCATCCGTTCCAACTCCGCAAGGTCTGTGGCGGTCAGGGCTTGATTGCGCCGCAAGCGCTGCAATGACAGATGGCTTTCGTGCTCCCGCAGGAACTGCCGCGCCTTGTCTTTGAACTTGGCGAGGTTCATGCCAGTGGTGACACCCGGCAGGTCAATGGTGGCACCATCGCCGAGTTCGTCCTCAAAGTCGGTGTACACGACATTTTTCTTGCCCTTTTCAATCAGCTTGACCAAGGCCCTGAGTTTCTTCCGTGCGGATTCCAGCATGGCGATGGTCACGTTCTCCCACCACTCTTCACCGGCCACAGATTGAATCAGCACCATCTGGGCCTTGATGGCGGGGATGCCTTCCTGTTCTTCCAAGGCACCGGCAATGGCTTGCATACGGCCTTTGAGGGCCGCGAAATCAGGTAAGGCTTGCAAAATGGCCAATTGAGTACGCAGCACCAGCAAGTCAAAGCGTTTGGCATCTTCATCCTCATCTACCCATTCGGTGGGTAAACCTGCGACCTGTGTGCTCAATTCAGTGTGGCTGTCGCCATCCAAGGTTTTCCATGCGTCGAGCTTGGCGAACCGTTCCACTGATTTGCGCTGGGGCCGCACCACAAAGTTGTCCATGTTCATGGCGGCCACGATGTGATGCAGGTGCCCCGCCAGTTCACCGCGCAGTTGTTCGTCACTGAGTTGATAGCTGACCAGCGTACTGACATCGGAGACAAATGGCCCGGTAGCCATGCGTTTGTCCAGCTCTGCGATCACCCGTAGCCGTGCCTTGAACAGTCGCTTGCTCAAGGGTTCACTGAGCGCGCCATCCGAGTGGTCTGGGTTCTGGCTGAAGAACTCAAGATTCTGGCAGTAGTCGAAGACGTTGAAAAACTGCTTGTGCTGTCCGGGTCCGTACAGGTCAGGGCACAGACGGGTGCCGCGTCCGACCATTTGCCAGAACTTGGTCTTGGAACGAATGACCTTGAAAAACACCAGATTGACCACTTCGGGCACGTCAATGCCGGTGTCCAGCATGTCCACTGATATGGCAATGTGCGGGGCTTTGTCTTTGTTGGAAAAGTCGTCAATCAGGCTCTGGGCGTACTCGGTTTTGTGCGTGACCACCCGCGCAAACTGCCCTTTGTAATGCGGGTAGTTGACGTTGAAGCGTTCGGCAATGAAATCCGCATGGTCATTGTTTTTGGCAAAAATAATGGTCTTGCCCAGCCGGTCACCGCCAGCAACCTTTTCGCCACGGGTCATCAGGTGTTCCAGCACCTTGTCCACGGTGTCGGTGTTGAACAGCCATTTGTTGAGTGCCGCAGAATCCACGGCATCTGGTGCAGTGCCGTCTTCATTCCACTCCAGTTCATCCCACTGGTCTTTTTCTTCTTCGCTCAGTTCAGCGTACTTGATGCCTTCACGCTGGAACTTCAGCGGCACCGATATGGCTTTGGGCGGCACCAAATGCCCATCAGCCACCGCCTCATCCAAGGTATAGGCATCGGTGGGCACACCGCGTTCAAGGTCAAACAGGCTGTAGGTGTTGTGATCAATCTCATCCTTGGGTGTGGCTGTCAGGCCCACCAGAAACGAGTCGAAATAGTCAAAAATAGCGCGGTACTTTTGGTACACCGAGCGGTGGGCCTCGTCAATGATGATCAGGTCAAAGTGGCCCACGCCAAAGCGGCGGTTGTCATCGGTGGCCTCGTCTATCAGGCCCATCATCGTGGGGTAGGTGGACACAAACACCCGGCCATCGGTGTTCTTCTCGGTAACCAGATTGACCGGCGATGAATTGGGCAGGTGCTTTTTGAATGCGCCGACCGCCTGATTGACCAGCGCCACGCGATCTGCCAGAAACAAAATCCGTTTGGCCCAGTTGCAATTCATCAACACGTCAGCCAGTGCAATCACGGTGCGGGTCTTGCCTGCACCTGTTGCCATCACCACCAGCGCCTTGCGCAGGTTGTCCTTCTCAAACGTTTCATCAATGCGCCTGACAGCACGGGTCTGGTAATAACGGCTGATGATGTCCGGGTTGATGACAGCCTGTGCCAGTGGCTTGCGGCTGGTGCGCCGCTGAATCATCAGCTCCAGTTCTGGCTTCTTGAAGAACCCTTGCACCGCTCTGGGTGGGTAGGCAGTGTCGTTCCACATCCAGTGTTCATAGCCATTGGAATAGAAGATCACCGGGCGCTGGCCGTACTGGGCTTGCAGGCAGTCGGCATACAGCTTGGCCTGCTGCTGGCCGACCTTGGCATCCCTGCGGGTGCGTTTGGCCTCCACCACGGCCAGTGGCTTGCCATCGTCACCCCACAACACGTAATCGACAAAGCCCTTACCTTGGTTGTTGGGCATACCACTGACTTCGACCTCAAGGTTTTTGTCAGTCAGATGCCACCCGGCTTCTTTCAACAGCAGGTCAATGTAGTAGTCCCGCGTTTCAGCTTCGGAATAGTCATGCGTGTCTGGCTGGACCGCGTTGGCGGCTTTGACGGCAGCAAACTCATCGCGCAAGGCCTTCAGTTCGGCATCCAACGCAGCTTTGTCCGACAGCAGGGCCGTGACTTTGGCATCCCGCTCTTTAAGCTGGCCTTCCAAGGACTGCAACTGGGCCACGGTCTGCGGTGGCAATGCTGTTGCTGTGGTGGCAGTGGGTAGCAGCGCAGGCTTGAATGTCAGGCTCGGGTCGGGTCGCGCCCTGCGTCCGTAGGTGCGTGCCATCCAGTAGCAGAGGTGGAATAGCTCACGGGTTGCAGCCTGACCGTCTGCGGGGACCATGCGCTGGTTCTCATGCACGGCCTTGTTGCCAAGACTGCGAATGACATTGGCCTTGGTGAAAATCGTGTCGCCCACCACCGTGCGAAAGGTCGGCTCGTGAATGAAGGCGTTCAGATTGGGCTGGTATGGCAGCTTCAATGACCGGTCATGCTGGAACAACCACGTCACCGCCATTTCCAGCGTGCGACGGGCGTAAAAGCAGGAAGTACGCGCATCGGTGTTCGCCGTTTCCTCGACCCGCATGGCCGATTCGTACATCAGCGGCCATTCGGCTTGGAGGAAGGCGAAGTTACTCATGGGGTAATCAGTGCCGCAACTTGGGTGCGTAGCTCTGGCAGGTCGGTGTGAATGGTGTTCCACACCAGTTCAAAATCCACCTTGAAATATCCGTGGGAAACGCGATTACGCATGGTGTACATCAGTGCCCACGGCACTTCCGGGTGGGCTGCGGCTAAAGCCGCGTGATGCACTTCGACGTTGTGAGCGGCTTCACCCAAGATTTCAAAGTTGCGGACTACCGCATCTTGCGTCTTTTCATCGTCGAGAAAAGTCAACTCAGTCATGTCTTCGACATAGCGGTGGATGCGGTCAATGGCCTCCACGATGTGCCCAAGGTAATCCATTGCACGCAGGATGTCGCCCTTGGTCATACGGCGAGTGCTTCTGCAACCACTTGGCCGCGAAATTTGGCAGGTAAACCGTTGGGTGTCAGCACATCGACTGCCACCGGCAGCAATTGCGAAAGTTCCAACTGAATCTTGGCAATGTCCATCATCGTGGTCTCTTTGGTGGGTTCCACCAGAATATCAAGATCACTGTCATCGGTGTCATCGCCATGAACCACTGAACCGAACACCCGCACGTTGGTGACCCGGTGCCGCAGGGCAATGGCTCGGATGGCTTCACGGTGGGTACTCAGGGCAAGCGAGGGACGCATTTAGAGTTCTCCTTGAAAGGCTCGGTGCTGGAGGGAAGCAAACAGTCTATCCAATTCCTGCAATGCGGCGCGGTGGGTGGCTTTGAGGGTTTCGACCGCTTGGATTCGCGTGGCGAAAGATTGTTGGAGGGAAAGTGGCGGCACTGGAATACTCAGGCCGCGCAAGATTGCCAGATTGATATTCTTCTGCGCGGACTCCGGGGCAGCGTCCTCCAAAGCCTTTTGCAAAAAAGATAACCAAACCCGAACGTATTCAACCGTAGCCGGGGCATCGGCACGGAAGCCAACGACGCTATCGGGGAAACAGGCATCAAATGTCAGGATGCCCGTCTTCGCAATGTTTGCTGCGATAGTGATGCAAAGCGTTCCTAACGGCCACATCTTGCTTTGCTTCAGACCAATATCGGAATAGGTGCTGGTGTAGGTGCGAATGTATCCATCACAGTTTGAGACTTCGCCGGTCTGAACCAAAGGATGGGCACCACCAAGCAACTCAGGTGCGTTCCGTGGGCGGTGCTTGGACACGCCACGGTCCAACGTACCAACGTCACCGAATTTCTTGACAGGCCACTTCATCGAGTTCGCTACCGGGTCCCCAAACATCTCAATGAAAATCGACTGCGCGAGGCTATCCAATTGCGCCAAGGCTTCCCGGCGTTTGGCTCTGAGTGCATCGACTTGGTCGAGGATGGCGGCGATGCGGCGTTGGTCAGAGACTGAAGGCAGAGGCAGTTGCAACTGAGCGATATCTTTTGCATATACATGCGGTTGCGCAGCCCCAGAGCGTAGTTTGGAATTTATGTACTCTTGCTTTGATCTCAGAAAGTGGTAGATGAACTTAATTTCGACGTCCTTCCCAACAGCTTCCACGGTTGAACAGTCAGACGCAAATATTGGGGCCGGCCAGAAATTTACAAATCCAGCGTTGGCTCCTGACGCGCTGATTGTGATGACGTTCCCCGGCCGATTGGGGGTGTCGTGGTGGTAGGTCGCATTCAATCCCCCGGCTACTACTGGAATACTCCCCTCACGAGTCTGAGTCTGCGTGATGCTTGTCCCGCGCCGAACATTGCAAACATCTCCGAGAACCAAATCAGGCCAGCTCACTTGAGCATCCCCTCTAGGTCTTTCATCCCCGCCTGAATCTCAGCTTCCAACACCGCCAGCTTCTTCAAAATTTCCTTGGGTGACAGGTGCTCCGTGGCCTCATGCACCACTTCCTTGTAGCGGTTGATCGACAGGTCATACCCATTGCCAGCAATATCGGCCTTGGGCACACAAAAACTCTGTTCCGTGCGGCTACGTTTGCGTTCACCTGCATCCCGTTGCCCCCAACGCTCCAGTACATCGGGCAGGTTGTTCTTCTCATGCTCGGCTTCTGACAGCAGGCTACGCCCATCCTTCAGGGGCTGGAGGCTCAATTTGTCGTCCGGCAGCAGCGGTTGGCGTTTGTCGTCCAGACTCCAGCCATCGGCCTTCATGTCGTAGAACCAAACGTGGTCGGTGCCGCCGGAATTGGTCTTGGTGAACAGCAGAATGGCGGTGGACACACCGGCATAAGGCTTGAACGCGCCGGAGGGCAGGGAGATGACCGCATCGAGCTTTTGCTCTTCCACAATCATGCGGCGCAGTTCCTTGTGCGCCTTGCTGGAGCCAAACAGCACACCGTCGGGCACGATGACCGCTGCCCGGCCACCGGGTTTGAGCAGGCGCAAGAACAGGGCCAGAAACAGCAGCTCGGTCTTTTTGGTCTTGACGATAGCCAGCAGGTCTTTGGCGGTGTTCTCAAAGTCCAGCGAACCGGCAAACGGCGGGTTGGCAAGAATCAGCGAGTATTTTTCTTCATCACCGGCATGGTCTTGGGCCAGTGAGTCCTGATACCGGATGTCCGGGTTGTCCACGCCGTGCAGCGCCATGTTCATGCTGCCAATACGCAGCATGGTGTTGTCAAAGTCATAGCCGTGGAACATGCCGTGGTGAAAATGGTCACGGGCCACCGGGTCACGCAGGATTTCGGGGTGCTTCTCGCGCAGGTATTCACCCGCTGCCACCAGAAAACCACAGGTGCCGCTGGCCGGGTCGCAAATCACGTCCTTGGCCGTGGGGGCGGTCAACTCCACCATCAGCTTGATGATGTGGCGCGGTGTGCGGAACTGGCCGTTTTGACCCGCGCTGGCAATTTTGCCCAGCATGTATTCGTACAGGTCGCCTTTGGTGTCGCGGTCTTCCATGGGCACGTGGTCGAGCATGTCCACCACCTTGGACAGCAGCGCCGGGGTGGGGATGGTGAACCGTGCATCCTTCATGTGGTGGGCGTAGGTGGAGCCATCGCCGCCGACATTGCGCAGAAACGGGAACACGTGTTCACCCACTACCGTGTACATCTCAGCCGGGGCATAGTTCTTGAAACGTGACCAGCGCAGGTCGTTGAAGTCCCGGCCCTTGGCATCCTGGCCTTGCGGGAAGATGCGGCGCGCCATGGGCTTGCCAAGGCGCAAGGACTTGTTTTCCTCCAGCGTGTGCAGGTCGTCCAGACGACGCAAAAATAGCAGGTAAGTGATTTGCTCCATGACCTCCAGCGGGTTGGAGATACCGCCCGACCAGAATGAATTCCAGATCGCGTCGATTTGGCTGCGAAGTTCGCCAGTGAGCATGTGTGCAGTCCCTAAGGCGAAGCCTCTGTCGGCATCCGATTTTTTTATTCTGAATGAGGTTGACGAGCCTTGACCCCGGCACTGGCTCCACAGTTAGGGCTGCTTGGTTCCCCACCTGACCCGGTTGGCCGCTTTACCATGCGGGAAGGCCCGTCGCTTTCTATTGTAAGGGCAGGGGCCCGAATTTAAACACCGGCGGCTGGAAAAGCCCAGAAAATTGAGCCTGAGTCGAGCCTTAGAATCCAGGCATGTCCTATCTCGTGCTCGCCCGCAAGTACCGCCCCCGCAACTTCACCGAAATGGTGGGGCAGGACCATGTGGTGCAGGCGCTGAGCAATGCGCTCACCACCGGGCGGCTGCACCATGCCTACCTGTTCACCGGCACGCGCGGCGTCGGCAAGACCACGGTGTCGCGCATTCTGGCCAAATCGCTCAATTGCCAGGGGCCGGATGGCGCGGGCGGCATCACCGCCACGCCGTGTGGCGTGTGCCAGGCCTGCAGCGACATTGATGCCGGCCGCTTCATTGACTACACCGAGCTCGACGCCGCCTCGAATCGGGGCGTCGACGAGGTGCAGGCGCTGCTGGAACAGGCGGTCTACAAGCCGGTGCAGGGCCGCTTCAAGGTCTTCATGATCGACGAGGTGCACATG
>JAKFXU010000142.1 GCA_021731215.1 Rhodoferax sp. | reverse complement strand
GCGGGGTGGATGGCGTGCGCGGGCAGGCTTGCGTCCATTGTCAGCGCAAGCGGATGAATACGCAGGCAAATCCGTGACTGTTCCGCCGCACGCCAAAATCGTTCCTGTTAGACTCAAAATGTCAAACATTCCGTTATTTTGTGACTTCCAACGCTGCATCCGCCATGATCGACCTGCATGATTTGTGCCTGGACGATGCACGTGCCCTGCTGGAGCATGACCCGGCCAGCAGCCTGCCGGAGCCGCAGGCGTCGCCCACCGCCTATCTGCAAAGCGTGATTGACAACCTGTGCGAACTTTCCCTCAAAGACCCGCTGACCGGCTTGGCCAACCGGCGCCATTTCCGCAACGTGCTGAGCCGAGAAATTGATGTGGTGGCGCGCTCGGGCGAGTCCACCCTGCTGTTGATGCTCGATATTGATCACTTCAAAAAAGTCAACGACACCTATGGCCACCTGGTCGGTGACCGGGTGATTCAGGCTATTGCCAAATGCCTGGCGAGCTGCGTGCGACCGGTGGATACCGTGGCCCGTTACGGTGGCGAGGAGTTTGCCGTGATTCTGCCCAACTGCCAGGGCTCGTTTGGGCTCATCGTGGCCGAGCGAATCCGCCAAACAGTGGGGCAACTGTCGATTGCCGTGGCACCCCAGGTCGAGCTCCAAGTGACCATCAGTATCGGGGGCGCCTACGCGCCAGGATGGGTTCGCTCAACGACGGTCCTGTGGTCGGAACGAGCCGATGTTCAACTCTACCGCGCCAAGTCGGAGGGACGCAACCGCGTTTGTATCGAGGAGAAGCCGGTGATCACCGTAAGTGCAGAAGAAAAGAGTATGTTGTTCGGCCATCTCGCAATAAGTGATACAGCCTCGATCGAAGGTGTTTCCAGTGACGCCTCGGGTAGTCCAACAGGCAGCGTAATGAATGGGTTGAACTGATGATGGGCGATGTCCTGAATCCACGAATAGGCAATGCAGCCGCGCCTGCGGTGCCGCTCAAGCCACTGGGCAAGGTGCTCGCCGTCACCAGCGGCAAAGGCGGTGTCGGCAAGACCTTTGTTTCGGCCAATCTGGCCGCCGCACTGGCCAAGCGCGGGCAGCGCGTACTGGTGCTGGACGCCGACCTGGGGCTGGCCAATCTGGATGTGGTGCTCAACCTGTACCCCAAGGTCACCCTGCACGATGTGTTCACCGGCAAGGCCAAGCTCGAAGAAGCCATCGTCCGGGCGCCGGGCGGCTTCTCCGTCTTGCTGGCCGGCTCGGGCATGGTCGAGTATTCGCGCCTGACGCCCGAAGTGCGCGATGACTTTCTGCGCATCATGAGCGGACTGGTGCCGCATTACGACATCGTGCTGCTCGATACCGGCGCCGGCATTTCCGATGTGGTGCTGTTCGCCGTGTCGCTGGCCTCGGAGGTGTTGGTGGTGGCCACGCCGGAACCGACCTCGCTGACCGATGCCTATGCCACCATCAAGGTTCTGGTGGGCCAGCAAAAGCGGCAAAACATTCGCATGGTGATCAACCAGACGGCGCGTTTGGGTGACGGCCGTGCCATCACGACGCAATTGCAGCAGGTGCTGGATCGTTTTGTGCCCTCGGAGCCGGGGCGTCCGGTGCGCTTGATCCATCTGGGCGACATTCCGTCCGACCCCTCGGTACGCCAGGCGGTGATGCGCCGCCAGTTGCTGATGCAATCCACCCCCGGTTGCCCGGCGGCACTGGCAATGTCTCAACTGGCCGCCAAGCTCGAAGACACCCTCATCGCGCCGCTGGCACGACGCTGACAAGCGCGCGTCACCCGCGCCGACACGCCCTCAAGCGCGACCGATGATACAGGCGGTTGCCATCAGTTCCTCCAGCAAGGCCAGCGACACGCGGCCCGACACCGCATAGGGGTCGAGTTCGGGCTTCTCGGCGTACTTGAGCAAAATGGAGGCATTGATCTTGGACACGTTGACCTGCCCCATGGTCCAGCCACCAAAGCGACGCTCGGCTATTTCCTCGTAGTGCAGCAGCACCACGTCCTTGTGGCGCAGGTCCTTCTGGATATGACCATACAGCTCGCTCACCGGCATGCGCCCGCCTTCGATGGCCTGCAGAAAGATACCGCCGCCGTAGCAAAGAATACCGGTGATGCCGCACTCCGGGTTGTGCTGGCGCGACTGCACCAGAATTGCCTCGATGGCATCGGCACTGGTGTCGACGGCGCGGCTGGCGTAGAGCAAACGTACCAACATGATCAGCCTTTCTTGGGAATAAGAGAGAGGAATTCACGGCGCAGATTGGGGTCTTTGAGAAAGCTGCCGCGCATGACCGAATTGATCATCTTGCTGTCCATGTCCTGGACACCGCGCCAGCCCATGCAGAAATGGGTGGCCTCCATCACGATGGCCAGGCCGTCGGGTTGGGTTTTTTGCTGAATCAGGTCAGCCAACTGAACCACCGCCTCCTCCTGTATCTGCGGCCGGCCCATGATCCACTCCGCCAGCCGGGCGTACTTGGACAAACCGATCACGTTGGTGTGTTCGTTGGGCAGCACACCAATCCAGATCTGGCCGATGATCGGGCACAGGTGGTGGCTGCAGGCGCTGCGCACCGTAATGGGGCCGACGATCATCAGCTCGTTGAGGTGTTCGGCGTTCGGGAACTCGGTGATCGGGGGCGCGCTGACGTAGCGGCCACGAAACACCTCATTGAGGTACATCTTGGCGACCCGGCGCGCCGTCTTGTCGGTGTTGTGATCGCGTTCGGTGTCGATCACCAGGCTGCTCAGGACGCCTTTCATTTTGTCTTCCACCTCGTCGAGCAAGCGCTCGAGTTCACCGGGCTGGATGAAGTCGGCAATGTTGTCATTGGCATTGAAGCGCTTGCGCGCCGCCAGCAGCCGTTCCCGGATTTTGACGGAGACGGGGGTGCCCTCATCGGCATCTGCTGGTTTCATGGTGCTCAGGTTTTTCATTAACATCGAAGCATGGTACCAGCGTTTGACTTGTCGTATTTTCGACCATTGACCCACGTCAATGGAGCGCCAATAGCTATCAACTTAATAGCGACTTCCATGCAGGAACAACAGCACCCGCATCACGCCGAACGCGATGCGCTCGAGCAGACGCTGGCGCCACGGCCGGTTGGCATAGGCGGCCGGATCGACGCGAACGCCCTGCGACATGGCGTGCTCCAGTCGCGCGCGCAAATCCTGCGCGAACGCCACATCGTCCACCACCACATTGGCCTCGCGCGCCAGCAGCAGACTCAGGGGGTCCAGGTTGGAGGAGCCGACCGTCGCCCAATGACCGTCGATGACCGCGACCTTGGCATGCAAAAAGCTGATCGCATACTCGTCGATCTCCACCCCCGCCGCCAGCAAGGCGCCGTATACCGGTCGGGCCGCATGGTATTGCATGAAATACTCATACCGCCCCTGCAGCAGCAAGCGCACCCGCACACCCCGTTGCGCGGCATGAATCAAGCCCTTGCGCAGCTTGCGCCCTGGAACAAAGTAGGCATTGGCAATGATGATTTCGGTTTGTGCTTCGCCAATCGCCTGCCGGTAGCTGCGTTCGATCCGGGTCCGGTTGCGCACGTTATCGCGCAGCAGCAGATCAGCGCGGGTGTTCTGACCCAGCGCGCTGGCGACCGGCGCTGCGGCGTTCTGCTCCGTCTGCGCGTCGGCATGGGCCTGCAGCGCCAGCGTCACCGCTTCCTGCAGCGCCTGCCAGGCGGCCTGGAAATCGCTCTGGCGCGCCGTGGTGGCGGCCTGCAAACGCCACCAGAACTGCGTCATTGCCTCATGTGCCGCCTGCACCAGCGGCCCCGTGACCCGCACGGCGAAGTCAAAGCGAGGCGAATCCAAAGTGCCATGATTCGGGTCATAGAAATCGTCCAGCACATTGATGCCACCGCAAAAGGCGACGCGGCCGTCCACCACACACAGCTTTCGGTGCAAGCGGCGCCAGCGCCGGGGAATCAGCACGCCCAGCCGCCCCAGGGGCAAGAAGATGCGCCACTCGACGCCAGCGGCATGAAAGCGGCGCTCCCACTCCAGCGGCAAGCGCGGGGTGCCGATGCCGTCGATCACCAGGTACACGGCCACGCCGCGCAGCGCAGCGCGCTCCAGTGCCACCGCGACCCGCTCACCGGCCGCCTCGACGCTGAAGATATAGGTCTCCAGCCGGACTTCGTGCGCGCTGGCGTCAATGGCTTGCACCAGCGCTGGAAACAATTCCTGCGCCCCCTGCAGCAGTTGCACCTGATGACCGGGTCGAAGCGGCGACATGGGTCGGCGCGCTAGTCCGGCAGGCCAAACTCGGCGATCAGCGGCAGATGGTCGGACATGCGCCACCAGACGCGCCCACGTGGCACCTCAACCCCCAGCGGGGTCAGCCCTCTGGCATAGACATAGTCCAGTTGCACCAGCGGCAGCCGGGCCGGAAAGGTGGCTTGCCGGGCCCCTTCAAACGCTCTCAAATTTCCAGTGTCGAGCGTACGTTGCACCAAGGCGCCCCAGTCATTGAAGTCGCCGGCAACCAGCAGCGGCGCCGCCGGCGGCACCTCGCGCTCGATGAAGTGTTGCAACTGCGTCACCTGACGCGCGCGGCTGGCCCGAATCAGCCCGAGATGAACCACCACCACGTGCACCGCCTGGCCATGCACCATCACCTCCGAATGCAGCAGACCGCGCTGCTCGAAGCGGTGATCTGAAATGTCTTCGTGCTGGTGCGCCAGCACCGGCCAGCGCGACAACATGGCGTTGCCATGCTCGCCATGGCGGGTGAACGCGTTGGTGCGGTACACCGCCTCATAGCCTTCGGGCGCAAGAAAATCGGCTTGCGGCAGCTCCGGCCAGCGGGTGAAATACTTTTCCTCGCGCCGGTGCACCTTGCGCACCTCCTGCAGGCACACAATGTCGGCATCAAACTGCTCCACGGCGTGACCCAGGTTGTGGATTTCCAGCCTGCGCTGCGGCCCGACGCCTTGCACGCCCTTGTGAATGTTGTAGGTGGCGACCCGCACGATGTTCATGCCGACTCCTTGGCATCAGCCAGTTTGGACAACAGCAAGCAAGCCTGCGCATTCGAGGGTGAAAAACAGGCCTGGGCCGCTTGCCGGTAGGGCAACCACTGGTAGGCGCTATGCTCGCGCGGACTCAGGCGCACCGGGGTCCCGGCTGGCACCATTAGACCAAACAAATGCTCGGTATTGCGCGTCACGCCGCTCGCGTAACGGTGGCGCCAGTGCGGATAGATGTGATACACGTTTTCAAGTTGCCAGTCACGCAGGCCAGCAGCAAGTGGCGTACCGGGCCGGCAGTCGATCCCGGTCTCCTCCAGCACCTCGCGCACCGCTGTTTGCTCGAAAGACTCATCCAGCGCGTCTTTGCTGCCGGTGACGGATTGCCAAAAATCAGGGGCGTCCGCTCTTCTGATCAGCAGCACCTCCAGCGCCGGGGTGTAAATCACCACCAGCACGGACTCCGGAATCTTGAAGCGACGAGGGTCAGACACCGGAGATGACTGCGTCAAGGGCGGCGGCGACATCACTGGCCTGCGACTGCAAATTCATGACAGGATTTTTGAGCAGGCTGGCCGCCACTGGCGCAGCCAAATGGGCCTGAAGTGTGAGACTCTCACCCTCAACACTGACCACCGGGCACAAATTGGACGGCAAGTGCGACAATTGGGCACCTACCCGCGACAGCGGCATCACCAAGCGCGTCGCCAAGCGATCAATCAATGCGCTTTGTACATCCATCACGTAAGGCACAAAAGGGCGCGACTGGTGCTGCGGATTGGGGTAAACGTCGTATTGAGCCATTCAAACCGCTCCGGGCCAGGCCACCATGCCATCACACCATAGTCCATGGGTTTCATGGTGAGCGTTTTGCGCGTCAATCCAGTCCTTGTATTTTTCGTTGAACTCGGCTCGACGCTGCGCCATGCTCTTGACGGGCACAGCCCCCTTCATGGCCTGAAACTCCTCGATCGACAGAATCACTGAGTCCACGCGACCGTCCTTTTCAACAAACACCGGCTCACTCTTGGCCCTGGAGCAGACGTAGCCGAACCGGTTCTTGGCTTCCGTGGCGGTGACTTGCATGGCCAGACTCCTTGGACTTAAATGGCCATTTTAGCCATCAATCATCCGGAGTGACTGCTCTGTTCAGAGCTCAGGGTGCGATTCAAACCGATGTGGCGTGTTCTGCTGGTTTTCTATTGCTCGGGGTTTCTCCCCCCACTCTCCCCAACCCTTGCCCGCCGGGCGAGAGGGAGCTAACTGCCACATTGGGTCTGGTGTTTGAAGGGATGAAGTGCCCGCGCCGCGTTGAGGAACCTGGTAGGGTGGGCAAAGCGCAGCGTGCCCACGGGTGTCAGCCACCACGGCAGTGACCAGGCGAGTGGTACACCCTGGAATGTGCGTCCGTGGGCACGCTGCGCTTTGCCCACCCTACGAATTACCAACACGTGCTCTACAGGCTGAGGTGGCATGAATTTATGGATTCATTTGGCCATCAGCGTCTTTTTGTGTGCAAGCATCTGCCCATTTGCAACGCTCCGAGAAACGCCAACGGTGAACAACAGAGGAAGCGAGCCTGACGCCCGGCCCGGCTTGGTCAAACCGGCTTGGTCAGCTCGGCAGGACGCAGCCGGATGTGCAGTTCGCGCAACTGCTTCTCGTCCACGGGAGAAGGTGCCTTGGTCAGCAAACATTGGGCGCGCTGGGTTTTGGGGAAGGCAATCACGTCACGGATCGACTCGGCACCGGTCATGAGGGTGACGATGCGGTCCAGCCCAAAGGCCAGGCCGCCATGCGGGGGCGCACCGTATTGCAGCGCGTCGAGCAGGAAACCGAATTTGTCCTGCGCTTCGGCCGGCGTGATTTTCAGGGCATCAAACACTTTTTGCTGCACGTCGGCGCGGTGGATACGGACCGAACCGCCGCCCATCTCCCAGCCGTTAAGCACCATGTCGTAGCCCTGCGAAATGCACTTCTCGGGCGCCGTGACCATCCAGTCTTCATGGCCCTCCTTGGGCGCGGTGAAGGGGTGGTGCACCGCGCTGTAGCGCTGCGCGTCCTCGTCGAACTCGAACATCGGGAAGTCGACCACCCACAGCGGGCGCCAGCCGGTCTCGAACAAACCATTCTTCTTGCCAAACTCGCTGTGCCCGATCTTGATGCGCAGCGCTCCAATCGCGTCGTTGACGATCTTGGCCTTGTCGGCACCAAAGAAGATCAGGTCGCCGTCCTGGGCGCCGGTGCGCTCCAGCACTTGAGCCAGGGCTTTGTCATGGATGTTCTTGACAATCGGTGACTGCAAACCCGGCCACCGCAGGGCCTTGTCGCCCGGCCCCTTGGCCAACTCATTGACCTTGATATAGGCCAGACCCTTGGCACCGTAGATCTTGACGAACTCGGTGTAGGCATCAATCTCGCCCCGGCTTAAGCCCCCGGCCTCGCGCGCGCCGCCCGGGATGCGCAGCGCCACCACGCGACCGTCCTTCATGCTGGCGGCAGCGGCAAATACCTTGAAGTCAACGTCAACCATGACGTCGGTCAGTTCGGTAAATTCCAGCTTGACGCGCAGGTCAGGTTTGTCGGAGCCGTAGCGCTGCATGGCCTCGGAGTAGGCCATCACCGGGAACTCGCCCAGCTCGACATTCAAAGTGTTCTTGAACACGGTGGTAATCATGCCCTGGGTCAGGTCGCGGATGTCCTGCTCGCTCAGGAATGAGGTCTCGATATCGATCTGCGTGAATTCGGGCTGGCGATCGGCGCGCAGGTCCTCGTCGCGGAAGCACTTGGTGATCTGGTAGTAGCGGTCGTAACCGGCCACCATCAACAACTGCTTGAACAACTGGGGGCTTTGCGGCAGGGCAAAAAAGTGGCCGTCATGGACGCGGCTGGGCACCAGGTAGTCGCGCGCGCCTTCGGGCGTGGACTTGCCCAGCATCGGGGTTTCGATGTCAATAAAGCCGTTGGCATCGAGGAACTTGCGCACTTCCATGGACACGCGGTAACGCAGCATCAGGTTGTTTTGCATGTAAGGGCGGCGCAGATCGAGCACCCGGTGCGTCAGGCGCGTGGTCTCGCTCAGGTTGTCATCGTCGAGCTGGAACGGGGGCGTGACCGATGGGTTGAGCACCGTCAATTCATGGCACAGCACCTCGATCTTGCCGCTCTTGAGGTTGTCATTGGTGGTGCCGGGCGGGCGCGCGCGCACCAGACCCTTGATCTGAATGCAGAATTCGTTGCGAATCCCTTCGGCGGTCTTGAACATCTGCTCACGATCAGGGTCGCACACCACTTGCACGTAGCCTTCACGATCACGCACATCGACGAAAATCACGCCGCCATGGTCACGCCGACGGTTGACCCAGCCGCACAGGGTCACGGTTTGGCCCAGCAGGGCCTCGGTCACAAGACCGCAATAGTGGGAGCGCATCGCCATAGACAGCTTTCAAAGCCCGCCTGAGAAGGCGGCACAGGTTATCAACAAGAATTTAGGGGGAGGGAGCGCCAAGCACGGCTGAAGGCGCCACCGACCCCATGGAAATCACATAGGTCAGCGCCTCATCCACGCTCATCTGCAGCTCGATGACTTCGGAGCGCGGCAGCATCAGGAAAAAGCCGCTGGTCGGGTTGGGCGTGGTGGGCACGTAGACACTGACAAAATCCGCGCCCAAATGGCGCGCCACTTCGCCGCCCGGCGTGCCGGTCTGGAACGCGATGGTCCAGGCGCCGGCGCGCGGATACTGGACCAGCATGGCTTTGCGAAACGCGTTGCCATTGCTGGAAAAAAGTGTATCGGACACTTTTTTCACGCTGTTGTAAATCGACTTGAAAACCGGAATCCGGGTGAACAGCTTGCCCCACTGCCTGAGCCACCAGCGCCCCGCCACATTGGAGACCAGCGCCCCCGTCAGCAGCAAGGCGGAAAAAACCAGCACCACGCCCAAGCCGGGAATATGACGCAGTTGCTCAATCAGGGGGATGTCAGCATCGGGCGTGACGGCGGAAAGAGCGGTCAGAAAGGCACCAAAAATGGCATCGAGCAGCCCCACCAGCCACAACAAGACCCAAATGGTGAGTGTCAGTGGCAACCAGGCCAGCAGGCCGGTGATCAGGTACTTTTTGATTGGCACGGAGATTCCAGAGTGGCGCCAGCAAGGCCTCAATGGCAGGCGCAGGAGCCGCCGCAACCGCCTGCGGTCGAGACCGGGGCCGCCTCTGGCTTGGTCGCCGAACTCTCAGTTGGCTTGGCAGCGGCCGTGGGCGTCGCGGCCGCGCCATCAGCGCTGGTGGCAGCGCTGGCGGGGGCCGCTGCGGCACCTTTGAAATCAGTGGCGTACCAGCCCGAACCCTTGAGCTGGAAACCCGCCGCCGTGAGCTGTTTCTTGAAACTGGGGGCGCTGCAGGCCGGGCAGTCCGTC
>JAKFXU010000178.1 GCA_021731215.1 Rhodoferax sp. | reverse complement strand
GGCATTCGGAATTCATTTGTGGTTAGCTGGCCAGCGGGGCCGACTAGCCGCCGCGCCGGGCCGCCCCAAGCAAGGCGAACCCCTCGGGGGGCAGCGCAGCACACGAAGTGGCAAGCGTGGGGGCAAATTACTAGTTGCACCTCAGGACTTGCCCTTTTTACCCAGCCGGGGCTCGGTGCCCCTGGCCAGACGACCGATGTTGTCGGCATGGCGGTAGAGCAGCAGCAGTGACATGGTGGACACCGACAGCAGCACGCCCTTGCTCATGTACCAGGCCACGCCGTCACCCATTACGTAGTAGACGGGGGCGAACAGCGCCGCCGTCAGCGCCGCCAGTGACGAGTAGCGGAAAAAGTAGGCCATGATCAGCCAGGTGGCACCGGTGGCCAGGCCCAGAATTGGGCTGATACCGGTCAGCACACCCAAAGCCGTCGCCACGCCCTTGCCGCCCGCGAACCGGAAGAATACGGGGTAAAGATGCCCCACAAAGGCGGCCAGCCCGACCATGGCCAGCGTGCCGTCTTCCAGGCCATAAGGTTTGCCGTACCACCGGATCAGCATCACGGCCAACCAGCCCTTGCCGGCGTCGAGCAGCAGCGTGGCCACGGCGGCCCCCTTGTGGCCGGAACGCAGCACGTTGGTGGCGCCGGGGTTTTTGCTGCCAAACGTGCGCGGGTCCTTCAGGCCCATGATGCGGCTGATGATCACCCCAAACGACAGGGAGCCGAGGAGGTAGCCCAACAGAGCCGCCGCCGCAGGGAAAAACGATTGCATTGATTCCAAAAAACTCTCCTGTTGCTGCACCGGTTGAGCGGCGCATGAAGCGGCTATTTTGCCAGCCTGCCACGAGTCGTTGAACCGATCAAGCAAGCAAGGCGCACTGCACCGGCTTGGCGCCCAGCAGCGAGATGCACACTTGCGGGTCAATCCCCACCAGGTAGCCACGCCGCCCGCCGTTGATCAGGATTTTTGGTAGCTCAAGAATCGACGCTTCGATATAGACCGGCATCGCCCGGCGTGTGCCAAAGGGCGAGGTGCCACCCACCAGATAGCCGCTGTGGCGGTTGGCCACCTCGGGCTGACAAGGCTCCACCGACTTGGCGCCGACCTGGCGCGCCAGGTTTTTGGTCGACACCTGGCGGTTGCCGTGCATCAGCACGACCAGCGGCTTGGCGTTCTGGTCCTGCATGATGAGGGTCTTGACCACCATGAAAGGATCAAAACCCAGTACTTCGGCACTGTGCTGGGCGCCACCGTGTTCCAGGTATTCATAGGGGTGCTCGGTGTACACCACCTGCTTGGCCTTGAGCAACTGGGTGGCGGGGGTTTCGCTGATGTGTTTAGCCATGGCGACGCTGGCGTCAGTTCACAGCGCCGGGTCGCGTATCTCCCAGCGGATGGCATCAATCTGCTTGAGCAGTTCGGGCGAGAGCGTGGTGCCCCAGGCGTCCAGGTCTTCGTCGAGCTGTGCCACCGAGGTGACGCCGATGAGGGTGCTGGCGACCTGCCATTTGGTGTAGCAAAAGGCCAACGCCATTTGAGTCGGCGTGAGGCCGTGTTCGCGCGCCAGGGCGTTGTAGCGGCGTGCGCCGGCCAGCGCGTCGGGTCGGCCCCAGCGCTGCTTGCGGGTGGACTCGAACTTGGTGATGCGTGCTTGCGCCGGTGCCTGCGGGCCGGTCAGTCCCGAAGCGTCGTACTTGCCGGTCAGCAGGCCGAAGGCCAATGGCGAGTAGGCCAGCAGCGACACGCCCAGGCGGTGCATGGTTTCGTCCAGTGCGTTTTCGACCGTGCGGTTCAACAGGCAATAGCCGTTTTGCACGGTGGCCACACGCGCCAGGCCATGTTGCTCGGCCAATCGCACAAACTCATGGACGCCGTAGGGCGTTTCGTTGGACAGCCCGATCGCGCGTACTTTGCCGGCCTGTACCAAGGTGTGTAGCGCTTCCAGTTGTGCGTGGATGGAGGTGCCGGGTTCGTCCTTGGCCGGGTCGAAATACATTACACCAAAGGCCGGCACGTGGCGCACCGGCCAGTGGATCTGGTAGAGGTCGATCACATCGGTCTGCAAACGCCTGAGGCTGCCCTCGCAGGCGGCGATGATGTCGGCGGCGCTCAAGTCCGCGCTGCCGCCGCGAATCCACGGCATGCCACGCGCCGGGCCGGCCACTTTGGTCGCCAGCACCAGTCGCTGGCGCGCCGACGGGTTTTTCGCCAGCCAGTGGCCAACGATGATTTCGGTGGCGTTGAAGGTTTCGGCACGCGGCGGCACGGCATACATCTCGGCGGTGTCAATGAAGTTCACGCCGCGCGCCAGCGCGCGGTTCAGAATGGCGTGCGCCGTGGGTTCATCTACCTGCTCACCAAAGGTCATGGTGCCCAGGCAGATCGGGGTGACCTGCAAATCGCTCTGGCCGAGTTGAATCGTTTTCATGGTCAAGAGAATGCTCTGAGTTTTTGAAGAGCCACGAGTTTACGGTTTCTCCTGCCCTTGCGCTGCGCTCACGGCGACAGCAATCGGGCCCGCTCCTGTTCCTGCAGGCGCAGCACGCGGCGCTGCACCTTGCCGGTGGTGGTCATGGGCAGGGCGTCGACAAACTCGATCTCCTTGGGGTATTCGTAGGGGGCCAGCATACCTTTGACGTGCGCTTGGAGTTCGGCCACCAAGGCCGCGTCAAATTGCGCGTCAGTTCCGCTACAGTCAGCGCGAGCCGCTACAAAATCAGGCGCCAGCACGACATAGGCCTTGACCAGCGCGCCGCGCTCCCGGTCCGGCTTGGGCACCACGGCGGCGTTGGCCACCGCCGGGTGCTTGACCAGGCAGTTCTCGATTTCACCCGGACCAATGCGGTAACCGGCGGCCTTGAACACATCGTCAGAGCGGCCCTGGTACCAGAGATAGCCGTCGGCATCGCGCGTGGCCAGGTCGCCGGTGCGGCACCAGTCGCCGGTGAATTTGGCGCGCGTGGCGGCTTCGTTCTTCCAGTAGCCCAGGAAGAAAATCGGGTCCGGCTGGCCATGCACGTCAAAGCGGTTCAAGGCCACATCGCCGGCCACGCCCACCGGGCACTCCCGGCCCGCGTCATCGATCACCGCCACGCGGTGGCCGGGGTAGCCCTTGCCCATGCTGCCGGGCTTGGCCGGCCAGCCAACCAAGGCCCCCACGCTTGCCATTTCGTGTGCTGCGCTGCCCCCCGAGGGGGCCGTGCCTTGCTTGGGGCGGCCCGGCGCGGCGGCATGCGCCTTCATATTCATGGAACAGTTGCCGACGATGTAGTTGATCTCGGTCTGACCGAACATCTCGTTGACGGTGACGCCCAGTTGCCGCTGGCAGTAGTCAAACACGGCATCGCCCACCGCTTCGCCCGCGCTCATGATGGCTTGCAGTTTCAGATTGAACTGCTGGCGCACCGTGCTGGCGGCGCGGCCCGGCGCAGTTGCCTCACCGGGGTAGGCCTTCATCATCGCCTTGAGTGCCGTGGGGAACAAAAAGGTGTGCGTCACGCCGCACCGGCCCATCAGCTCGAGCGCCGTTTGCGGACTGAAACGACCGTTGAAGGCCACGATCGGGCGTCCAAAATACAGCGTGGGCAAGAGCGCATCCATCAGGCCGCCGGTCCAGGCCCAGTCGGCCGGCGACCAGAACACGGCGTCGGTCGCCACGTTGTCATGGCCATCGAAACCAAACCAGTTCTGGCTGCAAACAAAACCGGTCAGATTGCCGATCAGGGCCCGGTGCGGAATGAGCGCGCCCTTGGGATTGCCGGTGGTGCCGCTGGTGTAGATCAGTATGGCGGCCTCATCGGCGCTGGTTGCAAGCGGATCAAACTCGGGGACCACCTTGGAGAGCGCGTCAAAGTAGTCAATGTCTGCCTGCGCGCCGGCGCCGCCCACCCCCAGCACGCGGCGCAGCAGCGGGCAGTTTTGGCGCACGGCCCCGATGCTGGCAATCGAGCTTTCATCGCAGATGGCCAGCACCGCCGCGCTGTCATGCAAGCGGTATTCGAGCGCTTCCGGTCCAAACAGCATCGACAAGGGCATCGCCACCGCGCCCATTTGCAGCACTGCCATGTAGGCCACGGCGGTCTCGAAGCGCTGCGGCAGCACGATCGCCACCCGGTCGCCGCGCGCCAGCCCCAACTGCGCCAGCACGCCCGACAGGCGATTGGCCTGTTGCTGCAGTTGGGCATAAGTATGAAAAGTGCTGCCGCCCCCGGCATCGAACGCCTGAATGGCGACTCTTTCTCCAGCATCGGGCTGCTGCGCCCAGCGCGCGCAGCAGACCTGGGCGATGTTGAACTGCTCGGGCACCAGCCACTGGAAGCTGCGATGCAGTGGCCCATAGTTGTCCGGCACCGGCGGCGCCGGCTCTTGTTTGATGTCGCTGTGTTGACTGGGGCGCACGATGTGTCTCCGTATGATCTGTCAAATGTACCAAGTCAAAAGAGTTTCCCGCAGCGAGTTTGTCCCGATCCGCCATCTGCAATACCACGTTCGGCTCTGGGGTGAACCCGCGCCCGGCAAAACAGCGCTGGTGCTGCTGCACGGCTGGATGGACGTGGCCGCCAGCTACCAGTTTGTGGTGGACGCCCTGCGCCACGACCATTACGTGATTGCCCCCGACTGGCGTGGCTACGGCCAGAGCGCTGGCGGCGGCGCGGACAATTTCTGGTTCCCCGACTACCTGGCCGATCTGGACTTTTTGCTGGACCACTATGCCCCTGGCGCCCAGGTCAATCTGGTCGGCCACAGCATGGGCGGCAATGTGGCGATGCTGTACGGCGGTGTGCGCCCCGAGCGCATCCGCCGCCTGGTCAACCTGGAAGGCTTCGGCCTGCCCGCAACCACGCCCGACGAAGCGCCGCGCCGCTACGCCAAGTGGCTGGACGAACTCAAACAACTGCACCGGGGCGAAATGGATCTCAAGGCCTACGACAGCGCTGCCGGCGTGGCGCGCCGCCTGATGAAGACCAACCCCCGTCTGGGCGCGGACAAAGCCAACTGGCTGGCGCAGCACTGGGCGCAGGAAAACGCCCAGGGCCAGTGGCGCATTCTGGGCGACCCGGCGCACAAGGTCTCCAATGCCCAGCTCTACCGGGTCGACGAGGTGCTGGCGATCTACCGGCGCATCAGCATGCCGGTGCTGACCGTGGAGGCCTCGGACAGCAGCCTGGATGCCTGGTGGCAGGGCAAGTTCACGCTGGCCGAGTACCACCAGCGCCTCCAGGCCGTGCCCCAGGTGGAGGTCGCCAAAATCGACAACGCCGGCCATATGCTGCACCACGACCAGCCGGAACTGCTGGCGGCGCTGATCGAACGTTTTTTGGACTGACAAGCCGACCCTGCCGGCACGGCTGGTGTGCGGCTTTGCGGCGGGGCATTGATTGAATGCGAAAATGACGGGTTATTTGCAACATACAAAGTCAGGACCCGCATCATGGAAGCAGAACGCATCAACCTCATCGGCACCCAACTCTCCGATTTGAGCGGTCGCACCCTCGATTTACGGGGGTATCTTTGACTACCCTGCCAAATCGGAACGCCTGAGAACCGTCAACGCCTCGCTCGAAGACCCGACAGTCTGGAACGACCCCAAACGCGCGCAGGAACTGGGGCGCGAGAAAAAAGCGCTCGACGGCGTGGTCGTCACGCTCGACAAGCTGACGCAGGAACTGGCCGACAACAGCGAGCTGTACGAAATGAGCAAAGCGGACGGCGACGAAGCCGGCCTGCTCACCATCGAAGCCGAGACGGCGCAGCTGGCGGCCACCATCGAAGGGCTGGAGTTCCGGCGCATGTTCAACAACCCGGCCGACCCGATGAACGCGTTTCTGGACATCCAGGCCGGCGCCGGCGGCACCGAAGCCTGCGACTGGGCCAGCATGTTGCTGCGCCAGTACCTGCGCTATGCCGAGCGCAAGGGCTTCAAGGCCACGATTGAAGACGAGTCGGCCGGTGACACCGCCGGCATCAAGGGCGCCACTATCCGGATCGAAGGCGAATACGCGTTCGGCCTGCTGCGCACCGAAACCGGCGTGCACCGGCTGGTGCGTAAGTCGCCGTTTGACTCCTCGGGCGGACGCCACACCTCGTTTGCGTCGGTGTTCGTCTACCCGGAAGTGGACGACTCGATCGAGATCGACATCAATCCGTCGGATGTACGCACCGACACCTACCGCGCCAGCGGCGCCGGTGGCCAGCACATCAACAAGACCGACTCGGCGGTGCGCCTGACCCACCTGCCGACCGGCATCGTGGTGCAGTGCCAGGACGGCCGCAGCCAGCACGGCAACCGGGACGTGGCCTGGAAGCGCCTGCGCTCGCGCCTGTACGACTTCGAGATGCGCAAGCGCCAGGAAGAGCAGCAAAAGCTGGAAGACTCCAAGACCGATGTCGGCTGGGGCCATCAGATTCGCTCTTATGTGCTGGACCAGAGCCGGATCAAGGACTTGCGCACCAACTACGAAACTTCGGCCACGCAGAAGGTGCTTGACGGCGACCTCGATCCCTTCATTCAGGCGTCGCTGAAGCAGGGCGTGTAAAACATGGAACAGCCCCAGGCTTCGCGCACTGCGTGTCGCTGCGCCACCCCCCTTGCAGGGGGCAACGCCAGCGGCCCGGCAAAGCCGGTTCCACGGCGTTGCCCGGCTAGGTTGCCTCATGCGTCGTGGATCGCGCCGCACGATAAAGCTACTGATATGAACCCCCACATTATTGGAGATCACCATGCGTGAAGGACAAGCCACCGTCATCCGACGAGAAGACTACACCGCCCCGGCGTTCTGGATCGACAGCGTCAACCTGACCTTTGACCTGGACCCGGCCAAGACCCGCGTGCTCAATAAAATGACGCTGCGCCGCAACCCGGAGGTGGCGCAGCAGCCGCTCAAGCTCGACGGTGAAGAGCTCAACCTGGCGCGCGTGCTGGTCAATGGCCAGGGCGCCTCGTTCAAGGTCGACGGCAACCAGCTGGTACTGGAGAACCTGCCTTTGGAAGGCTCGTTCGAGCTGGAGATTTTCACCACCTGCGCGCCGGTCAAGAACACCAAGCTGATGGGGTTGTACGTCAGCAACGACTCCTTCTTTACCCAGTGTGAAGCCGAGGGTTTTCGCCGCATCACGTATTTTCTGGACCGCCCCGATGTGATGGCCAGTTACACCGTGACCTTGCGCGCCGACCAGCAAAAATACCCGGTGCTGCTGTGCAACGGCAACCTGGTGGCGCAGGGCATGCTGGAGGGTGCGGGCAATGAGGGCCGCCACTTTGCGACCTGGGTCGATCCGCATAAAAAGCCGTGCTATCTGTTCGCCCTGGTGGCGGGCCTGCTGGTGTGCCGCGAGCAGCGCATCAGCTCGCGCGCCGGCCAAGAGCATTTGCTGCAGGTCTATGTGCGCCCCGGCGATCTGGACAAAACCGAACACGCCATGAATTCGCTGATGGCCTCGGTGGCGTGGGACGAAGCCCGCTTCGGCCTGGCGCTCGACCTGGAACGCTTCATGATCGTCGCCACCAGCGACTTCAACATGGGCGCGATGGAAAACAAGGGCCTCAACATCTTCAACACCAAATACGTGCTGGCGAATCAGGCCACCGCCACCGATGCCGACTACGCCAATATCGAGAGTGTGGTGGGTCACGAGTATTTCCACAACTGGAGCGGCAACCGCGTTACTTGCCGCGACTGGTTCCAGCTCAGCCTGAAGGAAGGCCTGACGGTGTTCCGCGACCAGGAGTTTTCCCAGGACCTGTGCAGCGCGCCGTCCGCCCGCGCCGTCAAGCGCATCGAAGACGTGCGCGTGCTGCGCACCGCCCAGTTCCCCGAAGACGCAGGGCCGATGGCGCACCCGGTGCGACCCGACAGCTATATCGAGATCAACAACTTCTACACCGTCACCATCTACGAAAAAGGCGCCGAGTTGGTGCGCATGATGCAAACGCTGGCCGGCGACGCCGGTGGCACCAGCGCGCGCGCCGGATTTGCCCGCGGCATGAAGCTGTACTTCGAGCGCTTTGACGGCCAGGCCGTGACCTGCGACGACTTCGCCCAAACCATTGCCGACGCCAATCCGGACTCGGAACTGGCCCGCCTGCTGCCTCAATTCAAACGCTGGTACAGCCAGGCCGGCACCCCGCGTCTGGCCGCCCGCGGCGACTACGATGGCGCCGCGCGCAGCTATACCCTGCACTTCAGTCAAGCCTGCGCTGCCACCCCCGGCCAAGCGGCCAAAGAGCCGTTTGTGATTCCGGTCAGCCTGGGCCTGCTCGGCGCCAGCGGCAACGCCTTGCCCCTGCAGCTCCAAGGCGGCATTGCGGACGCCGCAGACAGCCACCTGTTTGTGATGACGGGCGAGAGCGCATCCATCACCTTCGTCAACGTCGATGAGGAACCGGTGCCCTCCATCCTGCGCGGTTTCAGCGCGCCGGTGGTACTGGACTTTGACTACAGCGACGCCCAGTTGCTGACCCTGCTGGCCTTTGACACCGATGCGTTCAACCGCTGGGAGGCCGGGCAGCGGCTGGCCCTCAAGCGCGCCATGCAACTGATGGCACAGGGCCCGGGCGACGCCGTCCTGGACCCGCACTACCTTGACGCCATGCGCAGCGTGCTGCGCTCGTCCGAGCTGGACGCGGCGTTCAAGGAGCTGGTACTCACCTTGCCCTCTGAAACCTATATGGCCGAGCAACTCGACGTGGTCGAGCCGCAGCGCATTCATGCGGTGCGCGAAGCCATGCGCGCCCAGTTGGCCAGCGCACTGGCAGCAGACTGGCAGTGGGCGTTTGAGACCCACAGCGACACTGGCAGCTACCGGCCCGATGCCGAGTCAGCGGGCCGTCGTGCGCTGGCCGGCCTGGCGCTGGGGCAGCTGTGCCTAGCCGCGCGCGACAGTGGCGACGTCGTCTGGCCGGGCCGAGCCTACCAGCGCTTCAAGGACGCTGGCAACATGAGCGATCGTGTCCATGCACTCAGCGCCCTGGTCAACACCGGCCATGCGCTCGCGGCTCCAGCATTGGCGCGTTTTTACACCCAGTTCAAGCACGAAGAACTGGTGCTCGACAAATGGTTTGCGCTGCAGGCCGGTGCCTGCGACCGCGCTGGTCAGGTGCTGCCAGCGGTGCGCCAACTGATGAAGCATCCCGACTTCCATCTGCGCAACCCGAACCGCGCGCGCAGCCTGATCTTTAGTTTTTGCAGCGCCAACCCCGGCGCCTTCCACCGTGCCGATGCGGCTGGCTATGTGTTCTGGAGCGAGCGCGTGATGGAGCTCGACAGCATCAACCCGCAAGTCGCGGCCCGCCTGGCGCGCGCGCTGGACCGCTGGAAAAAACTGGCCGAACCCTACCGCAGCGCCGCCCGCGAAGCCATCGCACGCGTCGCCGCCAAAGCCGATTTAAGCAACGACGTGCGCGAGGTCGTCAGCCGCGCGCTGGCTGACTGATTGTTTTGAGAATAACAACGATGACCAAAAAAAT
>JAKFXU010000070.1 GCA_021731215.1 Rhodoferax sp. | reverse complement strand
CGGCACCACACGCGGGTCGGTGGTGTAGACGCCATCCACATCGGTGTAGATCAGGCATTCCTCGGCCTTCATGGCAGCAGCCACCGCGACGGCCGAAGTGTCTGAACCGCCACGCCCGAGGGTGGTGATATTACCCAGTTCGTCGAGCCCCTGAAAACCGGTGACGATGACGACCCGGCCGGCGTCCAGATCAGCGCGCACGCGGGCGTCGTCGATCGACTCGATGCGGGCCTTGGTGTAAGCGCTGTTGGTACGGATCGGCACTTGCCAACCGGCGTAGCTGACCGACTCCAGACCCTCGGCCTGCAGCGCAATCGCCAGCAGGGCGCTGGAGGCCTGCTCGCCCGTGGCGGCCAGCATATCGAGCTCGCGGCTGTACGAGTCGGTGGCTTTGATGGGCGCCAACTCTTTGGCCAGCGCCAGCAAACGATTGGTTTCACCGCTCATGGCGGAAGGAACGACCACCATCTGGTAGCCGGCACGCGCCCACTTGGCAACGCGTTTGGCGACATTGCGGATGCGTTCGGTGGAACCCATCGACGTGCCGCCGTATTTGTGAACGATCAATGCCATTGGAAGAATTTTTTAGAGCAAAACCGAACAATTGTACCAATGCAGCGCGACACCGCTGCGCTCAATAAAGCCCGCACCTACCTTGATGCGAATCTGGTGCGCGCGCGTGCGGCAGGCATCAAGCTGGTCCAGCAGTTCGGCCAGTTGGGCGGCACTGGGCACGGTGTCAAAAGCGGTGTTCAACCAGTGGCGCAACACGTTGGCTTGGCGCGCGCGGCTCAAACGCTGGAGCTTGGCAATCACCGGCGGCGTGCCGATCAGCGCCAGGTCTTGCACGGCCAGCTCCAGCAACAGCGCCTGGGCCTGCGCCGCATGCGCGGCGCTGCGGGCAAAGGTGTCTCGAAATTGCGGGAAAGTGGCCTGCAACGCGGGCAGCAGCCGTGCGCGGATGCGGTTGCGCGTGAACTGCTGGTTGACATTGCTCGGGTCTTCGATATAGGCCACGCCGCGGCCGGCGAGCCAGGCCCGGATGTCGGCGCCGCTCACCCGCAGCCAGGGGCGGTGGTAGCAAATGCCGCCGCGGACCCAGCTTGAGGGCATGGCGCTCAAGCCGGCCAAGCCGGCGCCCCGGCTCAGCGCCAGTAGCAGCGTCTCCACCTGGTCATCGGCGTGTTGCGCAATCGCTATGCTTTTTAGAGTCTTGTGAGCATCTTCGTCGATGGCTAGTGCCTCGAAAGCTTGGTAGCGGGCCCGGCGCGCCGCGTCTTCCGGGCTTTGGCCCGGCGCGTGGCGACCATCCACCCTTGTGACCGTCAGCGGCACCTCAAGTTGCGCGCAAACCGCCTGGCAATGGCGCTCGAAGTCGTCAGCGGCGGCCTGCACGCCATGGTGAATGTGGATGGCCTGCACCTGGCGCGGCCATTTTTCGGCGCAGGCCAGCAGCAAGGCGGTGGAATCGGCCCCGCCACTGTAGGCCACTGCCAGCGGCAACGCGGGCTCGAAGGCCGCCATGGCGGCAAGCAGCGTGGCAGTCACACGCGAGCTAGGCAGCCGCTACTTGGCCGCCGCCTTGGTGTCGATGAAGCGACCATAGCTTTGCAGGCGATCGTAGCGGCGGTCCAGCAACTCCTTGACCTTGAGATCGCCGACCTGGCGCAAGGCGTCGTTCAGGGCGCGCTTGAGAAAGGCGGCCATCTGCTTGTGGTCGCGGTGCGCGCCGCCGACCGGCTCATTGACGATCTTGTCGATCAAGCCCAGCGCCTTGAGCCGGTGCGCCGTAATGCCCAGCGCGTCGGCCGCTTCCTGCGCCTTGTCCGAGGTTTTCCAGAGGATGGAGGCACAGCCCTCGGGACTGATGACCGAATAAATCGAGTACTGCAGCATCAGCACCTGGTCGCCAATCGAAATCGCCAGGGCACCACCCGAACCGCCCTCGCCGATGATGGTGGTGATGATGGGGACTTCGAGCTGCGCCATCTCGAAAATGTTGCGGCCAATGGCCTCTGACTGTCCGCGTTCTTCGGCATCAATGCCGGGGTAGGCACCCGGCGTATCGACAAAGGTGAAGACCGGCAGCTTGAATTTTTCAGCGGTTTTCATGAGGCGCAAGGCTTTGCGATAGCCCTCGGGCTTGCTCATGCCGAAGTTGCGCAAACCGCGCTCTTTGGTGTCGCGTCCTTTTTGCTGGCCCAGCACCATGCAGGGCGTGCCATTGAAGCGCGCCAGCCCGCCCACAATGCTCAGGTCATCGGCAAAATGGCGGTCACCGTGCAATTCCACAAAATGGGTAAAGATTTCGTTGACGTAATCGAGCGTGTAGGGGCGCTCGGCATGGCGGGCAATCTTGGTGATTTGCCAGGGTGTCAAATCACTGTAGATGTCTTTGGTAAGTTGCTGGCTTTTCTTGGCCAACTGGTCAATCTCGGCTGAAATATCAACCGCCGACTCGGTCTGCACATAGCGCAGTTCTTCAATCTTGTTTTCGAGTTCGGCAACGGCTTGCTCAAAATCGAGAAATGTTTTCTTGGCCACAAACTTTTCCTATTCAGTATTCCACTGGCAGTGGATCAAGCGAGCGCCAAATATACCAAGTTGCCACACTGCAAAAAGGAGCCCAGGCGGCGGCCACTTCGCGGGCATCACTGCGGCTGACCACGTCGCCCGAAAAATAGCTCTTGCTGATGCCATTGATCAGGCCCACGTCATCGAGCGGCAACACATTGGGGCGCATCAGGTGAAAGATCAAAAACATCTCGGCGGTCCAGCGGCCAATGCCGCGAATGGCGATCAGCTCGGCGATGATAGCCTCATCGTCCATGGCCTCCCAGGACTTCACGTGCACCGCACCACCGTCAAAATGCAAGGCCAGGTCCACCAGATATTCGACCTTGCGCGCGCTCAAACCGGCGCCCCGCATGTCGTCCACTTTGAGCTTGAGCACATTGCCGGCCGTGATCTTTTTGGGCAACAGCGCAAAGCGGTCCCACACCGTCTGGGCCGCCTTGACCGAAATTTGCTGCCCCACGATGCTGCGCGCCAGCGTGACAAAGGCATCGCCCCGGGTTTGCAGGCAGGCGTCACCAAACTGGGGAATGAGCCGCTTCATCACCCGGTCTTTTTTCATCAGGTGCTTGCAGGCGTCTTCCCAGTAAGGCGGTGTGGCAAGCACCGTGGCTATTTTTTTGGCAGTTGGCATCGCTCAGCCCTCAATCACCACAGGCCAACATAACGGCTGACGAACTCATTGAGCCGCCTCCCAATCGGTGCCGCTGGGCGAGTCCTTCAGGACAATGCCCTGGGCCAGCAGCTCGTTGCGGATGCGATCCGCCTCGGCAAAATTCCTGGCTTTTTTGGCATCTGCGCGTTGTCCAATCAAAGCACTGATGCGGGTCTCATCGAGCCTGGCACCAGCCTGCAAGAACAGCTTGGGCTCGCCTTGCAGCAGGCCCAGGCAGCCTCCCAGCGCCTTGAGCAAACCGGCCAATTCGCCCGAGCCAGTCTTGTTGACTTCAGAGGCCAAATCAAATAACACCGCTACCGCCTCGGGCGTACCAAAGTCTTCATCCATCGCCGCCTTGAAGCGCGCGGCAAAGGGCTGGGTCCAGTCGATACTCACGGGCACCGGCGCTACCAGAGACAGCGCTGTATACAGACGCTTGAGCGAGTTGCGGGCGTCCTCCAGATGCGCGTCGCTGTGGTTCAGGGCGCTGCGGTAGTGCGCGCGGATGATGAAAAAGCGGGTGCTCTCGGCATCAAAGCGCGCCAGGATGTCGCGGATGGTGAAAAAATTGCCAAGGCTCTTGGACATTTTCTCGTTGTCGCGCGTCACAAAGCCGTTGTGCATCCACAGGCTGGCCAGCGGTTTGCCGCTGGCGCCCTCACTCTGGGCGATTTCGTTCTCGTGGTGCGGAAACTGCAAATCGGCCCCGCCGCCGTGAATGTCAAAACTCTCACCCAGCAACTGGCCGCACATGGCCGAGCACTCGATGTGCCAGCCGGGACGGCCCTTGCCGTAAACACTGTCCCACTGCGCATCCATCGGCTCGCTTGGCTTGGCTGTTTTCCACAGCACGAAGTCCAGTGGATCATCCTTGCCGTCGGGCACCGCCACCCGTTCGCCGGCGCGCAACTCGTCGAGCGATTTGCCGCTGAGCTTGCCGTAACCCGGGAACTTGCGCACCGCAAAATTGACGTCCCCATTGGACGCCTGGTAGGCCAGGCCCTGGTGCTCCAGCCGGCCAATCAGACTCAGCATTTGCGGCACAAACTCGGTGGCCCGAGGCTCAAAGGTGGGACGCTCAATGCCCAGGGCGTCGGCGTCCTGGTGCAGTGCCGCCACCATGCGGTCGGTCAGGGCGCGAATGGTTTCCCCGTTGTCCAGCGCACGCTTGATGATCTTGTCGTCGATGTCGGTGACGTTGCGCACATAGGTCACACGCAGACCGCTGGCCTTGAGCCAGCGCTGCACCACATCGAACGCTACCATCGAGCGGGCATGACCCAGGTGGCACAGGTCGTAGACCGTCATGCCGCAGACGTACATCCGCACGTGGCCGCTCTCCAGCGGTGACAAAGGTTCCAGTGCACGCGACAGCGTGTTGTAAATGCACAAACTCATGGCTATTTCGAACGGCGGCTTGGAGGGGATTGAACCCGAGGGTGACCTCGGCAAAGACTGCTGATGGATGGGTAATTATGAGGGCATTGAAAAACACCCCCCTGGGCTACAATCCAGCGCAGTATAAAGCCCTGCCAGTCACTCTGCGGCGGCAGGCGTTCACCCCGTAGGAATCTAAAGGCGCCATGAAGCACGTCCGCTCTGCTATTTTCACCACCCTTCGTCTGCTGGCGGTCGCGGCCGCCTGCATCAGCATCAATGCCCACGCGGACGAGTATGACGCTGTCAGTCAGTTGCTGCGCACTGGCAAGTTTTCCGAGGCCCTGACCAAGGCCGACAGCTACCTGGCCGCCAAGCCACGCGATCCGCAGATGCGCTTTCTCAAGGGCGTAATTCAGCGCAACTCGGGCAAGCACGCGGAGGCCATCGCCACCTTTACAAAGTTGACCGAGGACCACCCCGAGCTGCCCGAGCCGTATAACAACCTGGCCGTACTCTACGCCGGACAAAACCAGTTTGACAAAGCGCGCGCGGCGCTGGAGATGGCGATCCGCACCAACCCAAGCTACGCCACGGCGCACGAGAACCTGGGCGACGTCTACGCCAGACTCGCCAGCGAGGCCTATAACAAGGCGCTGCAACTTGAAGGCGCCAACCCGGCCGTGCAGCCCAAGCTGGCACTGATCCGCGAATTATTCAAACCCAACAGCAAGGGCCAACCCGCTGCCGTGACCACTCCGGCGGCAACGCCGGCAGCGGTGCCCGTGGCTGCGCCCGCCAGTGCCGTCGTCGCGGCAAGCACCAGCGCTGCGCCCGCCACCAAAGCGGCACTCGCCGACAGCGCCGTCAAAGAGGTGGAGGAAGCTGTGCGCGCCTGGGTCAAAGCCTGGGCGGCCAAGGACATGGCGGCTTACCTGGGCGCCTATGGCAATGAATTTACCCCAAGCGCCAAGCAATCGCGCCAGGCATGGGAAGAAGAGCGCCGCAATCGGATTACGGGCAAGTCCAGTATCAGCGTAAAACTGGAAAACCTGAGCGTCACGGTCAACGGAACCAAGGCGGTTGCCAAATTCCGGCAGGACTACAAGGCGGATGCACTGGTGGTCTCCAGCCGCAAAACACTTGAACTGCTCAAAACCGGCGAGCGCTGGCTGATCATCAGGGAATCCACGGGTAACTGATGGCCGCCTGGGGGTCGCCGCCAGCGCTGTCGATGCTGCTGACTTGATCCTTAGCGCTATAACTTTATGAAGCGGTATTTTCCCACCTTGTTGATTGCAGCGGCGGTCGCTCTGGCACCGGCTGGCAGCGCTTTTGCGGATAAAAAACAGCGTTCAAAAGCTGCTGCGGCAGCACCCGCCAACACCCAGAAAAATGAGACCAAAGCGGGCCTGGCCGAAGCACGCCTGATTAAGGTCTACCAACTCGTGGCCAAGGCGCAGCATCGCGAGGCGCTGGCCAAAGCCGAGCGCCTGGTACAGGACTACCCGCACTTTCAACTGGCGCAACTGGTCTATGGCGACTTGCTGGCAGCGCGGATTAGACCCGTTCACACCTTGGGCGATGTTCCGCAGGCCATGCGCGAAGCGGCGGCACCGGTGCTGCGCGAACTGCGTGAGGAGTCGCAAATGCGTCTAAAAGCGCTGCGTGAACGCCCTCTGCCCGGGACTGTCCCATCCCAATTTCTGGCACTGTCCCCGCGCAACAAACACGCCATTGCGGTCGATGCCTCGCGCTCGCGCCTGTACCTGTTCGAGAACCGGCCAAGCGGGCTGGTGCTGGTGGCCGACTATTACATCTCGGTCGGAAAATCCGGCACCGAGAAATCCATCGAGGGTGATTTGCGCACCCCCTTGGGTGTGTACTTCATCACCAGCAATCTCGACCCCAAATCGCTGAAAGATTTTTACGGCTCAGGCGCCCTGCCCATTAACTACCCCAACGAACTCGATAGCAAGCGCGGCAAGACCGGCAGCGGCATCTGGCTGCACGGCACCCCGCCCGGCCAGTTTTCGCGCCCGCCACTGGCCACCGACGGCTGCGTCGTGGTGGCCAACCCCGACCTCGATCAGATCATCCGAACCGTCGAGGTCCGCACCACCCCGGTCGTCATTTCTCAGCGTCTACACTGGGTAACGCCCGGCAGCGTGCGCTCCGAGGGCCAACCGTTCGAGGCGACCTTGACCGCCTGGCAGAGCGCCAAGTCGAGTGGCGATATGGACCGGGTACTGAGTTTTTACAGCCCGGATTTCAGCAGCAACGGCAAGACACTGAGCGAGTGGACACCGGCCTTGCGCAGCGAAATGGGCAAGGTGCGAGGTCGCGCCATTGCGCTCAAGGACCTGTCCTTGCTGCGCTGGACCGACACCGCCGACACCATGGTCGTCACATTTGGCGAGGTCGCTGATGGCACTCGCACCGGTCCGGTCAAACGCCAGTACTGGGCTCGCCAAGGCAGCCAGTGGAAGATATTTTTTGAAGGAGTCATTGGATGAAATTTAGAGCTTTCTCAACGCTGACACCCGCATTGATTGCGGCATTGGCGATGTTTTCGATCGCCCCCAACACGCTGGCACAAGAGGCGCCCCGGGTGAAATTTGCCACCAGCGCCGGCGACTTCGTAGTCGAGGTCTACCCGGACAAGGCGCCCAAGACAGTCGAGAACTTTTTGCAGTACGTCACCGAGAAACACTACGACGGCACCGTCTTTCACCGCGTGATCGACAACTTCATGATCCAGGGCGGTGGTTTCGATACCCAGTTCAAGCAGAAAACAACCCGTGCCCCGGTTGCACACGAGGGCCGCGAGGCACTGGCCAAAGGGGGACCGAAAAACGTCGTGGGAACGCTGGCCATGGCCCGCACCAACGACCCCCACTCCGCCAGCGCGCAGTTTTTCATCAACGTCAAGGACAATGCGTTCCTGGACCCCACGGCTCAGAATTTTGGCTACACCGTGTTTGGCAAAGTCACCAGCGGCATGGAGGTGGTCCAGAAAATCAAGAGCGCACCGACCGGCGCCGCTGGCCCGTTCCCGTCCGATGTTCCCAAGACCCCCATCGTTATCAACTCTGCAACCCTGGTGAAATAAATCATGAGCAACCCGCAAGTCGAACTCCACATTGCCAACTACGGCGTCATCACGCTTGAACTCGATCAGGACAAGGCACCCAAATCAGTCGCCAACTTTTTGAGCTACGTCAACAAGGGCCACTACGACAACACCATTTTTCACCGCATCATTCCGGGCTTCATGGTGCAGGGTGGCGGCATGGAGCCGGGCATGAAGGAAAAGCGCGGCGAGCAGCCGATCAACAACGAGGCCAACAACGGCCTGAAGAACCTCAACTACACCGTGGCGATGGCGCGCACCAGTGACCCGCACTCGGCCACCGCGCAATTTTTCATCAACGTGGCCGATAACACCTTCCTCAACCACACCGCGATTTCAGCCCAGGGCTGGGGCTACGCCGTGTTTGGCAAAGTGGTGGGGGGCACCGACGTGGTGGACAAGATCAAAACGGTGAAGACCGCGCGCCGGGGCTACCACGATGATGTGCCGGTAGAAGACGTGGTGCTCGAAAAGGCCGTGGCCCTCTGACATGGGCGCGGCCGTACCGCCGACCGCGGCGCCCGGCGTGGCGCCGCGCTGGGCGGTACTGCAGGCAGCGCCGCATTGGCGCCATATTGACTTCATCTCCGACCTGCATTTGCAGGCGAGCCAGAGCGCCACCTTCGCGCTCTGGCAAGACTTCATGCACACCACGGCAGCCGATGCCGTGTTCATCCTGGGTGATTTGTTCGAGGTCTGGGTCGGTGACGATGTCGTGGACGCCATGGCCCCCGCAGCCCGCGCGCCAGGCTTTGAAGCGCGCTGCGCCGAAATTCTCAGGGACGCCTCCCGGCGCCTGGCTATTTTCTTTATGCACGGCAACCGCGACTTCCTGCTGGGCGCGGCATTCGCCAAGCGCTGCGGCATGACCCTGCTGGACGACCCGACGGTGCTGGCCTTTGCCGGCCAACGCTGGCTGCTCTCGCATGGCGACGCCCTGTGCCTGGACGACGCCGACTACATGGCGTTTCGGGCCCAGGTGCGCAGCGCGCAATGGCAACAGGATTTTCTGGCGCAGCCACTGGAGCGGCGCCTGGCAATGGCGCGCGCGCTGCGCGCACAAAGCGAAGCGCGCAAACGCAGTGCAGTGAGCTATGGCGACCTTGACCCGCAGGCCAGTTGCGACTGGCTGCACAGCGCCCAAGCCAGCACCCTGATCCACGGCCACACCCACCAACCAGCCGAGCACCAACTACCCCATGGTCTGCGCCGCATCGTCCTGAGCGATTGGGATGCCACGGCCACGCCAGCGCGCGCTGAAATTTTGCGCCTGAGTGCTGCCCTGCCCGCTGAGGGCCAGGGCAGCAGGGTGCAACGCCTGCGCCCAATCAAGGCTTGAGCAGGACTTTCAGCACGTTTTGCAGGCGACGCGCCTGCGCGGCATCAAAACCGCTGGCCAACACGTGGGCCGCATCCTGGCCCCAGGTTTGCGCCGGCGCCGGGTCATTGCGCTTGGTCAGCAACTGCAACTGCAACAGCCGGCGCGCGCTCAGGTGTTCTGCCGGCGTCGGCACTTCGGCCGCCATCTCCAAACGCAAGATGGCCGACGTAGCGTCCGTCGCAGGCGCTTGCGCCAGGGCTTTGGTCCAAGCGTTGCGGGTGGCGGTGGTCACGCGGTTGCCCAGTTCCTGTGCCGAGGGCAGCTGAGCGGCATCGCGCTGCTGCCACGCCGCCAGCAACTGGGTCAGCGTCTCACCGTGCGCCTGGGCCGCGAGCTTGCGCAGGGCCAACTGGGCGTGCTC
>JAKFXU010000180.1 GCA_021731215.1 Rhodoferax sp. | reverse complement strand
GGCGATACCGGGCAACTGTCGCTGGAGCGCGACTACCAGGGGCCGCCGCCGCAGCACGCCAAGGTGCTCGATGCGCCGGCCTGTGCCCTGGACAACGCCGCGCGCATGCCCAAGGCGCAGGTGCTCGACTGGACCGCCGAATTGCAGGCCGGCGCCGCCATCGCGCCCGGCCCGCGCGTGCCGCTGGCGCACACCGTGCTGTACGAGGCCCATGTCAAGGGTCTGACGCAGCGCCACCCCGACGTCCCGGCGGCCCTGCGCGGACGCTACGCCGGGCTGGCCAGCCCGGCGCTGCTGGCGCACTACCGGCGCTTAGGGCTCACCACGCTGTGCCTGTTGCCGGTGCAACTGTTTATTACCGAGGCGCACTTGCTGACCAAGGGCTTGCGCAACTACTGGGGCTACAACACGCTGGGCTACTTTATTCCGGAGCCGGGCTACGCCAGTGGCCAGTTCACCGATGAACGCGCCGAGTTCCGCCACATGGTGGACCAGTTGCACCGCCACGGGCTGGAGGTGGTGCTCGACGTGGTGTTCAACCACAGCGCCGAGAGCGACACCTTTGGCCCCACTTTAAGCTGGCGTGGCCTCGACAACGCCAGTTGGTATGCGCTGGACCGGGCCGGCCACTACCTCAATTTCAGTGGCTGCGGCAACAGCTTCGATCTGGCCCAGCCCTGCGCCGTGCAGTTGGTGATGGACAGCCTGCGCTGGTGGGTGCAGGCGTTTGGCGTCGATGGCTTTCGCTTCGACCTGGCGACGGCGCTCGGGCGCGATGCGCTGCAGCAGCACCATTTCCACCCCCTGTCGGGTCTGCTCAGCGCGATCGGGCAAGACCCGGTGCTGGCGCGCGTCAAGCGCATTGCCGAGCCCTGGGACGTCGGGCCGGGCGGCTACCAGCTCGGCCAGTTTGCGCCCGGCTGGCACGAGTGGAACGACCGCTTTCGCGACAGCGCGCGCGCCTTCTGGCTGGGCTTTGACTGCACGC
Organism: Rhodoferax sp.; assembly: GCA_021731215.1. Taxonomy (GTDB): domain Bacteria; phylum Pseudomonadota; class Gammaproteobacteria; order Burkholderiales; family Burkholderiaceae_C; genus Rhodoferax. Next base: position 8,562 of record JAKFXU010000180.1, on the reverse strand, counting down.
GCGGCGAGTTCGCGCGCCGACTCACCGGCTCCAGCGACTACTTTGACCGTGCCGGGCGCAGCCCGCTGGCCAGCGTCAACCTGATCACCGCCCACGATGGCATGACGCTGGCCGATCTGACGACCTACCGCCACAAGCACAACCTGGCCAACGGGGAACATAACCGCGATGGCCAGCACCACAACTTCAGTGCCAACGCCGGGGTCGAGGGTCCGAGCCGCAACGCCGCGGTGCAGGCCGTGCGCGGGCAGTGGCGGCGCGCCCTGTTGACCACGCTGTTCTGTTCCCAGGGCCTGCCGCAGTTGCTGGCGGGCGATGAATTCGGCCAGTCCCAGCAGGGCAACAACAATGCCTACTGCCAGGACAACGAGACCGCCTGGCTCGACTGGCCCCATGCCGACCTTGAACTGTGCGCCTTTGTCGCCGGCCTGATCGGGCTGCGCCAGGCCCACCCGGCACTGCGCCATGCCCACTGGTTTACCGGGGGCGCGCCCGAGCGGCCCGAGCGCGGCCTCGACATTGCCTGGCGCACGCCCGCGGGCGCGGCAATGAGCGGGCCCGAATGGGACGACCGGCAGTCGCGCAGTTTCGCCTGCCTGATCGAGCTGGCGGACGACGCCAGCGCGCCGACGCAGCGCTGGCTGCTGCTGTTTCATGCCGCCAGCGCGCCGCTGTCTTTTACGCTGCCGGCCGGGCGCTGGCTGCAGGTGCTCGACAGTGCGGCGGCGCTGGTGTTGGCGCAAGCGCAATGGGCTGCGGCCAACACCTGGGTTGACGAAATCACGCTTTCCCCGCGCTCGGTGCTGGGACTGGTCCAACTGCCGGGCGCGCCGACCCCGCCCCTTGCCCCCCCCAAACCATGAGCCTGGCCAAAGCTTCCATTTTTTCTCAGCGCACCAGCGGCGTGCTGTTGCACATCACCTCCTTGCCCGGCCCACACGGATCGGGTGACCTGGGGGCCGAGGCCTACCATTTCGTCGATTGGCTGGTGTCGGCCGGACAGCGCCTGTGGCAAATACTGCCGCTCTCGCCGGTGGGGCCGGGCAACTCGCCCTATCACAGCCCTTCGACCTTCGCCGGCAACCCGCTGCTGGTTGATCTGGATGAATTGGTGCGCTGCGGCTGGTTGTCAGCCCGGCCCGATGCAGGGTTCGAGCCGGGTCGCTGCGACTTTGAGCGCGTGGCGCCCTACCGCATGGGGCGTTTGCGCGAAGCCTGGCAGGGGTTTTTGCAAAAAATGCATCAAGCCGACTGGACCGAGTTCGACAGTTTTCGCGTGCAGCAGGCGCACTGGCTGGAGGGCTATGCCTTTTTCATGGCGCTGGAAGCGCGCCATGGCCAGCCCTGGACCCAGTGGCCGGCGCCGCTACGGCAATGTGAGCCGGCGGCGCTGGCTGAAGTGGGGGGGGAAATGGCGGATGACCTGGAATTTTTCAGCTTCATCCAGTGGCGCTTCAGCCTGCAGTGGCAGCGCTTGCGGCAATATGCCCATGCACGCGGCATCGTCATGGTCGGAGATGCGCCTATTTTTGTGGCGCATCACAGTGCCGACGTCTGGCTCAACACCGACTTGTACCATCTGGACGCGCAGGGCGAGCCGAGCGTGGTGGCCGGCGTACCGCCCGACTATTTCAGCAGCACCGGCCAGCGCTGGGGTAACCCCTTGTACCGCTGGGACGCCATGGCGGACGACGGGTTTGCCTGGTGGAAGGCCAGACTGCGTCATCTGCTGGCGCAAGTCGATGTGGTCCGGCTGGACCATTTTCGCGGCTTCGAGTCCTATTGGGAGATCCCCGCCAGTGAGCCCACGGCGGCGGCCGGTCACTGGCGCGCCGGGCCGGGCAAAGCCTTGTTTGAAACGCTCGCCACCGTTAACGGTCTGCACGGGGCGAGTGACGCCTTGCCGATCATCGCCGAAGACCTCGGCATCATTACCCCAGCGGTGAGCGCCTTGCGCCAGGACTGCGGCTTTCCCGGTATGCGCGTGATGCAGTTTGCTTTTGGCGACACGTCCGCCAACCCCTACCTGCCGCATAATTTTGAGGCGCAAACCGTGGCCTATACCGGCACCCATGACAATGACACGACGCTGGGTTGGTGGCGGACCGCCAGCACGGCCGAGCGGCAGGCCGCGCGCTGCTATCTCGGGCCGCAGGCGGACTTCCAGATTCACTGGGCCATGATGCAATCGCTCTCGCAATCGGTGGCCAACACGGTGATCTTTCCGTTCCAGGATGTACTGGGTCTGGATGGCACCCACCGCATGAATACGCCCGGCGTGGCGCAGGGCTGCTGGCAATGGCGTTTTGACTGGCGCCAGGTGCGCTCGGAACCGGCGCGGCGCCTGGGCGAGCTGACCCGGGCCCATGGTCGCAACCGGCCGCTGCCAGCCTGAATATTTGCTATCTTTCGCTTGCAAGGAGCCCCATGAAAACAAGTGATCTTCACCAACCGGTGCGTCAAACGATTGCCCTTGTTTTGGCGGGCGGTCGTGGCTCGCGGCTGCACGCGCTGACCGAACACTGCGCCAAACCCGCCGTGTACTTTGGCGGCAAATTCCGGATCATCGATTTTGTGCTGTCGAACTGCCTGAATTCGGGCGTGCACCGCGTCGGCGTGCTGACGCAATACAAGTCGCACAGCCTGATGCGCCATGTGCAGCATGGCTGGTCATTCCTGCGCAGTGAATTCAACGAGTTCATCGATTTGATGCCGGCCCAGCAACGCGTTGACGAAGCCTCCTGGTACCGGGGCACGGCCGACGCCGTGTTTCAGAATCTGGACCTGCTGCGCTGCCAGCGTTCCAAATACGTCCTGGTGCTGGCCGGCGACCATGTCTACAAAATGGACTACGCCCGCTTGATCGAAGACCACGTGGCGCAGGGGGCGCCCTGCACGGTGGCCTGTATTGCGGTGCCGCTGGCACAAGCCTCGGCCTTCGGCGTCATGACGGCCGATGCCAGGCGCCGCATCACCCGCTTTGACGAGAAGCCGTCTGCGCCCCAGGCCATGGCTGATCGGCCGGGGCGGGCCTTGGCCAGCATGGGGGTGTATGTGTTCGATGCCGACTATCTGTTTGCCGCGCTGCAGGCCGATAGCAAAAATCCGTCCTCCAGCCACGACTTCGGCAAGGACTTGATTCCGGCCATGGCGGCACGCGGCGACGCCATCGCCCACCCGTTTGACCTGTCGTGTGTCAAAACCGGTCCCGAGGCGCCCTGCTACTGGCGCGATGTCGGCACCGTGGATGCCTACTGGGCCAGCAATATCGATTTGACCGCACCCACGCCCGAACTCGATTTGTACGACCAGAGCTGGCCGATCTGGACCTACCAGCCGACCGTGCCGTCGGCCAAGTTTGTGTTTGACGATGACGGTCGGCGCGGCATCGCGGTCGACTCCCTGGTGGCGGGCGGCTGCATTGTGTCAGGCGCGGTGGTGCGGCGCTCGGTGCTGTTCACCGGGGTTCAGGTTCATTCCTTCAGCCAGGTGGAAGAGGCCGTCATCCTGCCCGGCGCGGACGTGGGGCGCCATTGTCGATTGCGCAAGGTGGTGATTGACGAGGGTTGCCACATTCCGGTTGGCATGCGCATCGGCTTTGACGCCGTGGCCGATGCGCGGCGCTTCCATCGCACGCCGGACGGTGTGGTGCTGGTCACCAGTGCCATGCTGGCGGAGCTGCCGGCATGAAGGTTCTGTACGTTTGCACCGAGTTGTTTCCGTTTCTCAAGACCGGCGGCCTGGCTGACGTCAGTGCCGGCCTGCCGCCGGCACTGCAGGCGCTGGGCTGTGAGGTCCGTCAACTGCTGCCGGCCTTTCCCGCCATCGCCGCTGCCGCCGTTGCGGCGCGACCGCTCGCCGCGCTGCCTCAGGGCGCGACGCCCTGGGGCCAGGCCCCGGCGCTGCCGCGCGCCAAGGTGGCGCGGGCGAGCTTGCCGGGTCTTGCCGCGCCGCTCTACTTGCTGCAAGCCCCGGCCCTGTATGAGCGGCCCGGCAACCCCTATCTCGGGCCCGACGGCAAGGATTGGGGCGACAACGCGCTGCGCTTTGCGGCCTTGGGCTGGGCTGGCGCCTGCCTAGGCCAGGGGCTCGACCCGGACTGGGTGCCCGATGTCATCCATTGCCATGACTGGCATGCCGGCCTGGCGCCAGCCTATGTGCGCGCCTTTGCCGCCGCCGGACGGGCCACACCGGCCACCGTGTTCACCATTCACAATCTGGCTTATCAGGGCCTGTTCCCGGCGGCGCTGTTCCCGCAACTGGGACTGCCGGCGGCCTATTTTGACGTCAATGGCCTGGAGTTTTTTGGGCAGTTATCGTTCATGAAGGCGGCGCTGCGCTACGCCGAGCGCATTACCACGGTCAGCCCGACTTATGCGCGGGAAATCCTGCTGCCGGCGCAGGGCTGCGGGCTCGACGGCCTGCTGCGCGAGCGCGCGCAGCAACTGTCGGGCATTCTCAATGGCGTGGACTATCAGGTCTGGAACCCGGCCACCGATGCCTGGTTGGCCACCCCTTACGATGCGCAGCAGCTGGCGCCCAAGGCCAGCGCCAAGCGCGCGCTGCAACTGAGCTTGGGACTGGAGCCGCGCGCGCCGGCCCTGGTGTTTGGCGTGGTGAGTCGGCTGACCGAGCAAAAGGGCTTGCACTTGCTGCCCCAGGTGCTGACGGAACTGGTGCAGCGCGGCGGGCAACTGGCCCTGCTGGGTCAGGGCGAGCTGGCGCTGGAGCAGGCCTTTGTCGATGTGGCCTTGCGCTTTCCCGGCCAGGTCGCGGTGCGCATCGGTTACGACGAAGCCAGCGCCCATGGCGTCATCGCCGGCGCCGATGTGATTGTGCTGCCCTCGGCCTTCGAGCCCTGCGGGCTGACCCAGCTGTACGGTTTGCGCTACGGCACCCTGCCGCTGGTGCGCCGGGTCGGCGGCCTGGCCGACACCGTGGTCGATTGCACGCTGGAGAATCTCGACGAGGGCAGTGCCACCGGTTTTGTGTTCGACGCTTTGAGCGCCGAGGGCTTGCTCAGCGCCATGCGGCGCGCCTTTGTGCTGTTTCGCCGCCCCGATCAATGGGCGGCGGTGCAGCGCCGTGGCATGGGGCTGCGCTTTGACTGGCCGGCGGCGGCGGCGCATTATCTGGCCATGTACCAATCACTGCGGCCGGGCGCGAGCTTGCGCACCGGCGCATTTTCCGGAAAGAAATAACCATGCACCCCACTGATGCCTTTGAATTTGACCGGCCCGTCAACAGCGTTGAAGCCTTGCGCCGCTCGATCTCGAACCGGCTGGTGTACGCGGTGGGCAAGGACCTGCGCTCGGCGACCCCGCGCGACTGGCTGTTTGCGGTATTCCATGCCGTGCGCGACCGCATCATGGACGGCTGGCGCGAGTCGCTGACCCAGGCCGAAGATCAGAATGCCAAGCGCATCTATTACCTGTCGATGGAGTTTCTCACCGGGCGGGCGCTGAGCAACGCAATGCTGGCGGCCGAAATCTATGAACCGGTCAAGCAGGCCTGTGCCCTGCTGGGGGCCGACTTCGATGCCCTGCTTGAGCTGGAGCCCGATGCCGGCCTGGGCAATGGGGGCCTGGGTCGACTGGCGGCCTGTTTCCTGGACTCGATGGCCACCCTGGGCCTGCCCGGCATGGGCTATGGCATCCGCTACGAGTACGGCATGTTTGCCCAGCGCATCGTGCACGGTCAGCAAGTCGAAGAGCCCGACTACTGGCTGGTCAATGGTTATCCGTGGGAATTCATGCGCCCCGAATTCAGCTACACCATACGCTATGGCGGCCATCTGGTGCCCCAGAATGGCCACTCGTTGTGGCTCGATACCGAGGATGTGATTGCCACCGCCTATGACAGTGGTGTGCCCGGCTACCAGATGCGCAGCGTGGTCACCATGCGCCTGTGGTCGGCGCGCGCCAGCGGCGGCGTCAACCTCGATGCGTTCAACCGGGGCGATTACATCCAGGCGGTGCAGGCCAAGAACCAGTCTGAAAATGTGACGCGGGTGCTGTACCCGGACGACCGCACCGAGCACGGGCGCGAATTGCGCCTGCGCCAGGAGTACTTTTTTGTCAGCGCCTCGGTGCAGGATATTTTGCGCCGCCACCTCAAGACCCACAGCGGCTTCGAGCAACTGGCCGACCAGGTGGCGATTCACCTCAACGACACCCACCCGGCGCTGGCGGTGCCGGAGTTGATGCGACTGCTGCTCGACGAGTACCAGCTCGACTGGGAGCGCGCCTGGGGCCTGTGCACGCGCATCTTTTCCTACACCAACCACACCCTGATGGAAGAGGCGCTGGAAACCTGGCCGGTGGAACTGCTGGGGCGCGTATTGCCGCGCCACATGGGTCTGATCTACGACATCAACGCCCGTTTTCTGGCCCAGGTCCACGAACGTTTTCCGGACGACCACGCGCTGTTGCGGCGGATTTCGCTGATCGAGGACCGCGGCGTGCGCCGCATCCGCATGGCGCATCTGTCGGTGCTGGCCAGTCACAAGGTCAATGGCGTCTCGGCGCTGCACAGTCAATTGATGGTGGACACCATTTTTTCCGATTTCGTGCGCATGTACCCGGATCGCTTTTGCAACAAGACCAATGGCATTACCCCGCGCCGCTGGCTGGCGCAGGCCAATGCGCCGCTGACCAGCTTGATTGACGCCCGCATCGGCCCCGACTGGCGGCGTGATCTGGATCAACTCGCCGGCTTGCGCGCCTTCGCCGATGAGCCCGAGTTTCAGAACGCTTTCCGCCTGGCCAAGCAGCAAAACAAGCGCCGGCTGGCCGAGCTGATGGCGCACTGTCCGGGCGTCAAGGTCGACCCGCATAGCCTGTTTGACGTGCAGGTCAAGCGCATCCACGAGTACAAGCGCCAACTGCTCAATGTGCTGCACGTCATCACCCGCTACCACCGGATTCTGGCCCAGCCGCATGCCAACTGGGTACCGCGCACCGTGATCTTTGCCGGCAAGGCGGCCTCGGCCTATTACATGGCCAAACTGATCATCCGGCTGATCAATGACATCGCCCGGGTCATCAACAATGATGCGCGCATCGGCGCGCAGTTGCGCGTCGTCTTCATCCCCAACTACCGGGTGTCCCTGGCCGAAATCATCATCCCGGCGGCCGATCTGTCGGAGCAGACCTCCACCGCCGGGACCGAAGCCTCGGGCACCGGCAACATGAAGTTTGCCCTCAATGGCGCGCTCACCATCGGCACCTGGGACGGCGCCAACATCGAGATCGCCGACAACGTCGGACGCGACAACATCTTCATCTTCGGCAATCGCACCGAGCGGGTGACCGAATTGCGCGGCTACGGCTACCGCCCGCGCGACCACTATGAGAGCAACTTTGATCTGAAGTACGCCATCGACCGGCTGGCCGAAGGCGCGTTCGCGCCGGAGGAGCCCCAGCGCTACCGCGACGTGGTCAACGTGCTGCTGGAGACCGACCACTACCAGTTGCTGGCCGATTACGCCGATTACTGCGCCTGCCAGGACAAGGTCGACGATCTGTACCGGCGCCCGACCGCCTGGACCCGCAGCGCCATTCTCAATGTGGCCGGCATGGGGGCGTTTTCGTCCGACCGCACCATTCGGGAGTACGCCAGCCAGATCTGGGGCGTGCAGCCGCTCTCGGTGGCGCCCAAGTAGGGCCTTGAGGCCTGCATTTACTTAACTTTACCGCGGCTTCAAGCGCTGGAGCAGGCCCGGTCCTAGACTGCCGCCATGACCCAGCACTTGTTGATGATCGAAGACGACACCCGCCTGGCCGCCATGGTGGGCGAGTACCTGGGCCAATCCGGTTTTTTGGTACGCCATGCCGACGACGGGCACGGGGGGCTGGCGGCGCTGCAGGCCACGCCGCCCGATCTGGTGATTCTGGACCTGATGCTGCCCGACCTGGACGGCCTGGAGCTGTGCCGTCGCATCCGGGCTCTGCCCGGCGCGCTGGCGCAAGTGCCGGTGCTGATGCTGACCGCCAAGGGCGACCCGATGGAGCGCATCATCGGGTTGGAAATCGGGGCCGATGACTACCTGCCCAAGCCGTTCGAGCCGCGCGAGCTGCTGGCGCGCATTCGCGCGGTGTTGCGCCGCCGCGGCGAGGGTGCGCCCCCGTCCGACCCGCATCTGCGCTTTGGCACACTCGAGATTGACCGCGACGCCCGCACCGTCGTCGTGGCCGGTCAGACCTGCGATTTGACCGCCTACCAGTTCGACCTGCTGGTGGCGCTGGCCGAGCGCGCCGGGCGGGTGCTCACGCGCGACCAGATCATGGAAGCCGTGCGCGGGCGCGAGCTCGACGCCTTTGACCGCTCGATCGACGTGCACATGGGCCGCATCCGCGCCGCCATCGAGCGCGACGCCAAGAATCCCAAACGCATCCTGACGGTGCGCGGCGTCGGCTACGTGTTTGCCCGCCAGCAGGACTGAGCATGTTTTTGAAAAAACTGTACGTGCGGATCTGGCTGGCCGTGGTGCTGGCGGTGGCGGTGCTGACGCTCTTGGTCGGCTGGGCCTGGCGGCTGGCGGCCGAGCCGCCAGGCCCAGCC
>JAKFXU010000040.1 GCA_021731215.1 Rhodoferax sp. | reverse complement strand
TCATATTGATTCCAAAGTAAGCTTGTGTTGTTGACAGGATGCCGGGCAGGAGGCCGCGCGCGATGGCATTGGCCGCGTCACGGCTGCGATCAGCGTCAACAGGGCTGGAGGAACGTTTGTTTTTGCCATCCATTTGCTCCATGCAAAAAAGCTGGCAGGTGGGCTTGATCAGGGTGGAGCGATGCGTCACCAGAGAGTAATGCGACGCCTCCAAAAACCTGAGCTGCTTCCCTGCGCGAGGATTACCTCAATCAGGTTCAAAGGGACTTTCTCAGTCGCCCGGCTTTTTGATAGCCGGGCAACACCCCTAGCGAATGTGCTTAAAAAAGCACAGCGTGGATTCTACTCAATCGAATACCGGTGTTTCAACCCCCAGCACCTTGTGCAGCTTGGGGCTGGTGGTGGTGTACTGCAAAAAGACCTTTTTCTCGGGCGAGATGATCGGCATGGCGCCAAAGGCGGCCAGCGCGCACTCGTGGAAGCCGCTCAGAATCAGTTTCTTCTTGCCGGGGTAGCTGTTGATGTCGCCCACGGCAAAAATACCCGGCACGTTGGTGGAGAATTTTTCGGTGTCGACCTTGAGCTGCTTGCGCTCGATGTCCAGACCCCAGTGGGCAATCGGCCCGAGTTTGGGGGAGAGGCCAAAGAACACCAGCAACACGTCCAGCGGCACCACGCGGGTGACACCATCGGCGCCCGTGACTTTGACGCTGCTCAGTTTGCCGTCTTTCTCTTCATGGCCGGTGACCTGGCCGACGATGAATTGCATCTCGTAGGCATCGCACAGCTCTTTCATCTTGGCCACGTTGGCCGGCGCCGCCTTGAAGCCGTCGCGGCGGTGAACCAGGATCACGCTTTCGGCCTTGTGCGGGCTGTCCTTGACAAAGTCGAGCGCCCAGTCGAGCGCCGAGTCGCCACCGCCGACGATCACCAGGTTTTTGCCGGCAAACTCTGCCGGGTTCTTGACCCGGTAGAAAAACTGCGAACCTTCAAAGGCATCCAGACCGGCCACCTTGAGCGTGCGGGGCTGGAACGCACCGACGCCGGCGGCAATGAAAATGGTCTTGCTCAGGAAGCGCGTGCCCTTCGAGGTTTCAACATAGAAACGGCCATCGGTTTGTTGCTCGACGGTGGTGACTTCCTGGCCGAAGTGAAAGGTGGCGCCAAAGGGTTCGATCTGCTTGAGCAGGTTGTCGGTCAGTTCCTGGCCGGTGCACACCGGCACCGCCGGAATGTCATAAATCGGCTTGTCGGGGTAGAGCTCGACGCACTGGCCGCCGGGGTAGGCCAGCGAGTCAATGACGTGGGCCTTGATTTCGAGCAGGCCGAGCTCGAACACCTGGAACAGGCCGACCGGACCGGCGCCGACGATGACGGCATCGGTTTCAATCGGGCCTTCGTGGGCCTGTGCGGTATTGATCACTGCTTGGTTCAGTTGGGGTTCCATATCTTTCAAATTACCTGAGCAGCTCCGGGAGCTTGCCGGTCTTGTCTTTCCAGTCATCGGCGTCGGCTAGCGGGGCCTTGCGTTTGGTAATGCTTTTCCAGCTCGGCAACTTGGCCAGCTCGGCGTTGAGCGCGGTCATGTGTTGCTGATCCGCCGGGACATCTTCTTCGGCGTAGATGGCGTTTACCGGGCACTCTGGGATGCACACCGCGCAGTCAATGCATTCATCGGGATCGATGGTCAAAAAGTTGGGGCCTTCGCGGAAACAGTCCACGGGGCACACGTCGACGCAATCGGTGTACTTGCATTTGATGCAGGCTTCGGTGACGGTATGGGTCATTTGGTATTTTTCGACGAATGGGTGAAAACCCTAGATTTTAATTGATCAGCACAGCTCCCGCCGTTTTATGCGACGCCGTATCCACCAAAATAAGCGAACCCAGCACGCGTGAACGGCTGTACGGCTGTACCGCAATGGCCTCCTGCAAGGTCAATTCGACATGGCCAATGGCATTGGCGCCGAGCTGGGTGGCATCTTCTTCGGCCAGCGTGTTGATGTCAAGTTTATGCACAATGCGCTTGATCTTGGCTTTGACCCAAGAGTGCCCATGCAGGGCCCAATAGACGCGCCCCGCCACCAAAGGTTCGTCGTCCATCCAGGCCACCGTGGCTTTGAGTTCGCGGCTGTGCTGGAAGGGGCTGGGCGGGTTGACGCCAAGCTCGAATTCGTCGGCCGTTTCAGCCTCGGTGTCTGCCTTGGGTGCGACCGCCAGCAGCCAGTCGCCGCGTGATACGTCGACTTCGCGATCCAGCACCAGGCCGGCGCTGTGCCCGGCCCGCCCGGTGCCGGGCTGGCGCGTGTGACTCAACACCTGGGCCACGGTGGCGGTCTGGCCGCTGGGCAAAATCGAAACTTGCTGACCGACCTGAACAACACCGGTGGCCACGCGACCCCAAAAAATGCGGCGTCCCTGGCTGGTGTCGCTGGAGGATGAAAACTTTTCGACCCATTGCACCGGGAACGCAAACGGCGCTTCAGTTTCGGCCGGGGTGATGGGCAGTTGCTCCAGCAGCTCCAGCAAACTCGGGCCTTGATAGCCACACCAGTCAGCCACGGGCTCCACCACGTTGTGCCCCTTGAGCGCAGAGATCGGCACAATCGCCGTAACCTCAATGCCAGCCGCCTGGGCAAAGGTTTGCAGTGCCTGCGTGATGTTGGCAAACGCAATGGCGGCCTGACCGGCGGTCTCCGGCTGGGCCGGGTCTTCCAGCGCATCGAGCTTGTTCACGGCAAACACAATGTTCGGTACCCGCAGCAGGTTCACCAAGAGCGAATGACGCCGGGTTTGTGGCAGCAGCTCCAGCGCCGGGGTTTGCCACTGCAGTTTGGTGGCGTCCACCAGCACCACGGCGGCGTCGGCACTGGACGCGGCCGTCACCATATTGCGGGTGTACTGCACGTGGCCGGGCGCGTCGCCAATGATGAATTTGCGTTCGGCCGTGTTGAAGTAGCGGTAGGCGACATCGATGGTGATGCCTTGCTCGCGCTCGGCCGACAGGCCGTCGGTGAACAGCGCCAGATCGGCCTCGCCGCTCTTGGACACGTTGGCCAACTGGTCCAGCAACACCGAGCGGCTGTCGATCAGCAGGCGGCCAATCAGCGTGCTTTTACCATCATCGACGGAGCCGCAGGTGATGAATTTGAGTGCCGATCCAGTGTCTTTTTGATTGCTAGCCGTTGTCGATAGGGCCTCAGCAGCTATTAATGTTGTAGCGTTCATCAGAAGTACCCATCTTTCTTGCGTTTTTCCATGGAGGCTTCGGAGGTTTTGTCGTCCATGCGGGTGGCGCCGCGTTCGCTCACATCGGCGGCCAGGGTCTCGATCACAATCTCGGCTGCGGTAGCGGCCAGACTTGGCACCGGGCAGGTGCAGGTGATGTCGCCCACGGTGCGGAAACGCACAGCGCGCGACTCGACGGTTTCGCCCGCACGCACCGGGGTCAACGCCGTCACCGGCACCAGCAGGCCCTTGCGTTCCACCACCTCCCGCTGGTGCGAGTAATAGAGCGAGGGCAGGGCGATTTGCTCGCGCTCTATGTACTGCCAGACGTCGAGTTCGGTCCAGTTGGAGATCGGGAACACGCGGAAATGCTCGCCCGGCTGGAGCCGGGTGTTGAACAGGGTCCACAGCTCCGGGCGCTGCGCCTTGGGTTGCCACTGGCCGAAGCTATCGCGGTGCGAGAAGATGCGCTCCTTGGCACGCGCTTTTTCCTCGTCGCGGCGGGCGCCGCCAATCAGCGCGTCAAAGCGGAATTCGTCGATCGCTTCGAGCAGCGTGACCGACTGGTGCACGTTGCGCGACTCGCCCGGGTGCGCCAGCCGCACGGTGCCGCGCTTCATGGAGTCTTCCACGCTGCGCACAATCAGCTCGGCCTGCAGTTCCTTGGCGCGTGCATCGCGGAAATCGGTCACTTCATGGAAGTTGTGGCCGGTGTCTATCATCAGCAGCGGGTAGGGAATGCGGCCCACGCCAAAGGCTTTTTCGGCGCACTTGAGCATCACCAGCGAATCCTTGCCGCCCGAGAACAGCAAGGTGGGGCGCTCGAATGCGGCGGCGACCTCGCGCAGGATGAAGATGGTTTCTTCTTCCAGCGCGTCCAGTTGCGCGTTGCTCAGGTGGTCGTGGTGTTCGGAGCGCAGCAGTGAGTGTTGCATGGGTTCAAGTAGTTCAGATTCGGTGCGGGCGTTCATGCGGGCTCCTTCTCAAGGGTTTTGGACGCAGCGACGTGCAGGCCGCACTCTTTGGCCGCCTCGTCTTCCCACCACCAGCGGCCAGCGCGAAAGTCTTCGCCCGCGGACACAGCGCGGGTGCAGGGGGCGCAGCCGATGCTGGGGTAAAACTGGTCGTGCAGCGGGTTGTAGTCGATTCGCTGCTGGGCAATGAAATGCCAGACGTCGCCCCAGGTCCAGTCGGCCAGGGGGTTGATCTTGACCCGTGCCGCATCCGAGCGGTCGATCAGGGGCACCTCGGCGCGCGCGCCCGACTGCTCGCGGCGCAGGCCGGTGATCCAGGCATCCTTGCCGGTGAGGGCGCGCGCCAGTGGCTCCATCTTGCGAATCTGGCAGCAGGCTTTGCGCAGCGCGATGCTTTTGTACATCGGGTCCTGGCCCTCGCGCGCCACGAACTGCACGACCGCTTCATTGGCGGGAGTGAAGACCTCCACCGGCACGCGCGATGCGGCCTGAAAGCGCGCCAGCAAATCCAGCGTCTCGCCGTGCAGGCGGCCGGTTTGCAGCACAAAAATGCCGATGTCGAGCTGCAGGGTATTGATCAGATGGCTGATCACCACGTCTTCGGCGCCGAGGCTGGAGGCCTGGCTGATGCGCGTGCGGGCGCCACTGGTCAACGGTGCATAGTCACGCGCCGCCTGCTGCAGCAAGGTGGTGGTTTGTGCCAGCTTGGCGTCAAAATCGCTTGATGCGCGGGCGTTGAGTTCGATGGCATTCATGAAGCTTCTCCTGAAGTAATGGGCGACGGTGCCGGAGCGACGATGAAGTGGGGCTTGGGGGTGACGGCATCGCCCTGGTAGAACGCCGGGAAGCGCTCAAACTGGCGTTGCGCAAAGTCCGGGTTCTGGTCGGCGCGCAATACTGCGGCGTCAAAACCGCTGCGCCGCATCTGTACCAGTTGGTCAATCAGCACGTCGCCGGTGGCGCGGATTTCGCCCTTGAAACCGAGTCGTCGGCGCAGCAAGAACGCCTGGCTGAAGGCGCGGCCGTCGCTGAATTTGGGGAAGCTCAGGTCGATGCGCTCAACGCCGTCGAGATTGAGCGCGCGGGGGTCTGAATCATTCGCGATTTCAATAACTTGTTGGCCATTGACTCCCGTGGAATGGGCGTTTGCAGCTATTAATTTCATAATTAGTTCCTTTTTTCAAGCCAGCTCGGCGGCAACGCTGTGGCGCACCCGGTCGGCCGCTTGCTTGAAGGCTTCCATGCCGATGCGGCGAAAGGTGGCGATGAAGGTCTCCCCGCTGCGGCGCTCGCTGCGGTAGGTGTCGAGCACCGCTTCGATCACATCGGGCACTTCAGCCGCGCCAAACGAGGGGCCGACGACTTTGCCGGGCGTCGGCGCGCCACTCAGGGTGGAGCCGTCCGAGCCGCCCAGCGACACCTGGTACCACTCCTGGCCGTCCTTGTCGACACCCAAAATGCCGATGTGGCCGCTGTGGTGGTGGCCGCAGGAGTTCATGCAACCGCTGATGTGCAGATCGATTTCACCCAGGTCGTGCAACTCATCGAGGTCCTGGTAACGTTCGCTGATGGCGGCGGCGATCGGGATCGAGCGGGCATTGGCCAGAGCGCAAAAGTCGCCGCCGGGGCAGGAAATCATGTCGGTCAACAGGCGGATGTTGGAGCGCGCCAAACCGGCTTTGCGGGCCGCGCGCCACAACTCGGGCAACTGGTCGCACCGGACCCAGGGCAGCAGCAGGTTCTGGTCGTGCGTGACGCGGACCTCGCCGGCGGAAAAAAGGTCCGCCAATTCAGCCGCCGTGTCCAGTTGGTCGGCCGTGGCGTCGCCGGGCGCATGGCCCAGGCGCTTGAATGACAGGGTGACGGCGCGCAGATCGGGGTTTTTGTGGGGCGCGACGTTTTGTTTCAGCCAGCGTCCAAATTCCACCTCGTTCTCGGCCGTGGCACGCAGAATCTGGGCCACTTTCAACACGGAACCCGGCTTGCCGGCGGTCAAAGCCGGTGGCACGAAAGAGGCCGTCACCCGGTCCAACTCTTGCTGGGTGATGGTGTGCGGCGCACCGTCGATCTCGATAATTTGCCGGTACTCGGCTTCGACTTCGTCGGTGAAGCGTTGGCCTTCGGCCTTGACCAGAATCTTGATGCGGGCCTTGTACATATTGTCGCGCCGTCCCCAGCGGTTATAGACGCGCACCACGGCTTCCAGGTAATTCAGGATCTGGTGCCAGGGCAGAAAGTCGCGGATGGTACTGGCAATCACCGGCGTGCGGCCCATGCCGCCACCGACCAGCACCTTGAAGCCGATCTGGCCATCAGCGTCACGCAGCAGATGCAGGCCGACGTCATGCCAGGCGGTGGCGGCGCGGTCTTCCCGGGCGCCTGACACCGCAATCTTGAATTTGCGCGGCAGGAAGGCGAACTCGGGGTGCAGCGTACTCCACTGGCGCAGGATCTCGCAAAACGGGCGCGGGTCGGCAATTTCGTCGACCGCAATGCCGGCACGCTCATCGCTGGTGATGTTGCGAATGCAATTCCCGCTGGTCTGGATGCCGTGCATATTGACCGAGGCCAGCAGGTCCATCACATCGGCGCTTTTGTCCAGTGCAATCCAGTTGAACTGGACGTTCTGGCGCGTGCTGAAGTGGCCGTAGCCGGTGGGCATTTTGCCGCTGCCGAATTTGGCCTGCGTGCTTTGTGCAGTCTGGTAGACCTGCGTGTCCGGCTGGTCGTATTCGCGGGCAATTCGGGCGAGAACGCGCAGTTGCACGCTCGAAATTTCGCCGTAGGGCACCGCCACGCGCAGCATGGGCGCATAGCGCTGCAGGTACCAGCCGTTCTGCAGGCGCAGCGGTCTGAACTCGTCGTCGCTGAGGCTGCCGCTCAGATTGCGTTCCAGCTGGTCGCGGTATTGGGCGGCGCGCTGTTTGACGAATTGGCGGTCAAAGTCGGTGTATTGGTACATGGTGGATTGAGTCCGCAAAGCGTTACAAGGCAATCAATTTCACGCCGGCATAGGCCAGCAGAATGGAAAGAAGGGAGCGGATCACCCGCTCCGGCGTGCGTGCCATCAGATGCGAGCCGACCCAGATACCGGGCAGCGAGCCGGCCAGCAACTTGGCCAGCAGGTGCCAGTCGACCGAGCCGAGCGAGGCGTGGCCCATACCAGCCACCAGCGTGAGCGGTACCGCGTAGGCAATGTCGGTGCCCACGATGCGCGGCAGCGGCAGCAACGGGTACAAAATCAGCAGCACCGTGACGCCAATGGCCCCGGCACCGACCGAAGTCAGTGTGACCAGGGTGCCGATCACCGCGCCAAACAACAGCGGCAGGCTCCAGTGGCGCGGCGTGGCGGCGCGGACTTCCTGGCCCGCTGCCAAGGTGCGCGGGGCGGCTTTGCCACGAACTGCCTTGTACAGGGTGGCCGCCGCCGTCAGCAGCAGGGCGAAACCCAGGGTGGTGGTCATCAGGCCCTGCACCGCGGCGCTGGCAGCCCCCACCTGCTTGAGTACATAGAGCGTGATCAGTGCGGCTGGAATGCTACCGGCCGACAGCTGCGCCACCACCCGCCAGTCGACCAGGCGTGCGCGTGCTAGTTTGACGGTGCCGCCCATCTTGGTAAAGGCGGCGAACAGCAGGTCGGTGCCAACCGCCAGATACGGTTTGACGCCGAAGAAGAAAATCAGGATCGGCGTCATGAGCGAGCCGCCGCCGACGCCGGTCAGTCCGACGACGATCCCAACAAAAAAACCAGCGAAGATAAAGGCCAAGTCATGCATAGAGGCAGACTCTATTGGCAGCTGGTTATATTGCAAACTACATTATTATGATTTCGTTATGCAGTTTGGATATAAGAGACCGATACCTGCCTCGGCCGATGTGAAAGCGACGCACCGTTGCCATGCCGCCCGGGGGTTTCAGAGGGACGACAAATGGGGGACGCCAGCGGCATGGCCATAAAACGGCGGCCGCCGTTTCAGCCATGCGCCAAGGGATTCAAGCGCTGGGTGGCACGTAGCCCTGTGCGGCGTCGGCACCGGCGCCAAAAAAATGATTTTCCATCTGGCGCGCCAAGTATTGACGGGACCGCGCATCGGCCAGATTGAGGCGGTTTTCATTGACCAGCATGGTCTGGTGCTTGAGCCAGGCGGCCCACGCTTCCTTGCTCACGCTCTCCCAGATGCGCTTGCCGAGTTCGCCAGGGTAGGGCGGAAAATCCAGACCCTCCGCTTCCTTGCCGAGTTTGATGCAATTTACAGTGCGTGCCATTTGAAGCCTTTTGCGAATTCTTTGAAGGGGGTGCAACTTTAGCAAGCTTTCAGTGGCCGATGCTCGGTCAGGGTCAGTCTGGGGGAGGCCAACATTCAGGAATGTTGGCCGGGCGTCTTCGGTTAGCCGCCATGAATACCATCAAACCCCAACCGTTAAACCTAGAAACCGCAGTTGACCGCTCATTTTCGCTTGCAAGGCCGCATGAACACTCACTTCTGTACCCACGCACGAGTTCACCTTTTGGGTGACAGCGCTACGCTTCCCGTTGAGCCGCCCTGGCGCGCTCTGGCGGCGTTGCTCCTCCTTGCGGGCAGTAGCCCGCAGCGTCGTCGCGCCTTGCCAGAGCACCCCATGACGGCCCACTCGGGCACGTCCAACTGCGGTTTCTAGGTTAAAAATTACTTTGACCGTCACCCATGGGCTAGCCGAAGTAAAATGCAGATTATGGCAAAAGCTGACACAAAAACCAAAATGCTGGCCGACGGGCTGCGTTACAAATCCAAAGTATCGGGTTCCCCGTTCACGGCGGCCACTTCATTTGGTGCCGCGACCATGTCGTGCTTCCTGTGCGGCAAGCATCGCGCCCGCTCGCAGATGGTTACGCGCAAGATCCTCGGAAAATCCCAGGCGGTGTGCTCACCCTCGTGCAAAGAGGCCGACGAAGCGGCCGGTTGATGGCCTGAATCAAGCCGAATTCCTGGTGCTACAGGAACTTAATTCCACCAAACAACAACCAATTACTGGGCGTTTCGCCAGTGATTTTCTTGTTGAAAGATATCGATGAATTTTCAAGTGTCGACAGGTTGGCCGGGGGAGTCTCCGCGCCGTATCTTGGTGCTGCTCAGCTTGGCTTGCATTGGCTTTCTGGCGTTTGGCCAGTACTTGCAGCATTCGGTGGGGCTGGAGCCCTGTCCGATGTGCATTGTGCAACGCTATGCGCTTGTTCTAATCGTGCTGATTGCGGGTTTGACTGCGGCTACCAACAGATATAGCGTGCATATTGGCGGCTCCGTGCTGCTGCTGGCAAGCGCAGGTTTTGGCGCCTATGTGGCGGCCCGGCAAAGCTGGTTGCAGTGGTATCCGCCTGAAGTGGTCAGTTGCGGACGTGATTTCTACGGAATGATCGAGG
>JAKFXU010000041.1 GCA_021731215.1 Rhodoferax sp. | reverse complement strand
GGGGTCGGCATTGAATTGCTCGTTCAAGCCCAGAATCGGATCGCGCGGGGCCATTTCGACGGCGGAAAAGAGAGACATGGGAGGGTCCTGTGTAAAGAGAAGGCTCAGAATAAATCGAAAGCAGCGCTGTGTTGCCCGCTTGCGCTGCATTTTAGCGAGCGCGCCGGCAACGCGGTTGGCCCCGCGTTAAGCCGCCGCGCCGGGCCGCACCAAGCAAGGCTAGCCCCCTTGGGGGGCAGCGCAGTACACGAAGTGACAAGCGTGGGGGCCAGGCTTAAGGTGCAGCGAGCTACCTGCGCAGCACGATCGTGATCAGACCCGACGCGTCTTCAAGTCCGAGAAAACTGTGCAGCACGCCACCCGACAAGTACACCAGTTGGCCGGCTTGCAGGGTCTGCGTGTGGTTTTCGTCCGTTACTTCGATCTTTCCCTCCAGGCACTGGATCGTGATGTCGCCGGCCACCTTGTGCTGCGGCATCGACTTGCCGGCCGGCAGTACCAGGCGAATGACTTCAAGTTCATCGGTCTTGAAGAGCGCAACCGTTCGCGCATTCGACAAGCCGGAGCCGAAAGGGCGAACATCGATGGGCTGACCTGAGTTTGCGTGCGGGATGGCCATGGGTGAGTAATCTCCGGTTGGGGTACAAATGAACGGCCATGTCGGTTGTCAAGTCAAACCGGCGAGCGGTCCAGCCATGGCGGCAGTTCGTCGCCTCTACTATAGCTGCAGGACAGCAGATCATAAATCGATAACATGGCCTTTAATTTCGCACTTTGTCCCGCACTTGAATTCTTATGCCTGCCGCCATTGCCCTTGTCCCGGTCCCTTCTGACGCCGCCGATTTGACCGGTAGCGGCAGCTTTGTGCGCTTTCCCGATTCGCCGTTCGAGCTGTACCAGCCCTACCTGCCGGCCGGCGACCAACCGGAGGCGATCAGGCAACTGGTCGAGGGCGTCAATGACGGCGAGGTGTTTCAAACCCTGCTGGGCGTCACCGGCTCGGGCAAGACCTTCACCATGGCCAATGTGATCGCGCGCCTGGGCCGGCCCGCCATCGTGTTCGCGCCCAACAAGACGCTGGCGGCCCAGCTCTACAGCGAGTTCCGCGAGTTCTTCCCGAAAAACGCAGTGGAGTATTTCGTCAGCTACTACGACTACTACCAGCCCGAGGCCTATGTGCCGCAGCGCGACCTGTTCATCGAGAAAGACTCGGCTATTAATGAGCACATCGAGCAGATGCGCCTGTCCTGCACCAAGAGCGTGCTGGAGCGCCGCGACGTGGTGATTGTGGCCACGGTGTCTGCCATTTACGGCATCGGCCAGCCCGAGGCGTATCACAAGATGGTGATGACGCTGCGCGCGGGCGACAAAATGGGTCAGCGCGACATGATTGCCCAGTTGGTGCGCATGCAATACCAGCGCAACGATGTCGATTTCTCGCGCGGCGCGTTCCGGGTGCGCGGCGACACCATCGATGTGTTTCCGGCCGAGCACAGCGAGATGGCGATCCGCATCGAGCTGTTTGACGACGAGATCGAGTCGCTGCAGCTGTTTGACCCGCTGACCGGGCGCATCCGGCAGAAGATTGCGCGCTTTACCGTCTACCCCAGCAGCCATTACGTGACGCCGCGCGAGCAGGTGCTGGCGGCGGTGGAGACCATCAAGGTCGAATTGGCGCAGCGGGTGAAGGAATTTGTGAGCCAGGGCAAGCTGGTGGAAGCCCAGCGGCTGGAGCAGCGCACCCGCTTCGATCTGGAAATGCTGAGCGAAGTCGGGCACTGCAAGGGCATCGAGAATTACAGCCGCCACCTCAGCGGCGCCGCGCCGGGCGCGCCGCCCGCCACCCTGACCGACTACCTGCCGAAAGATGCGCTGATGTTTCTGGACGAGAGCCATGTGCTGATCGGCCAGTTTGGCGGCATGTACAACGGCGACCGCTCGCGCAAGACGACGCTGGTGGAATACGGCTTTCGCCTGCCCAGCGCGCTGGACAACCGGCCGCTCAAGTTCGAGGAGTTCGAGACCCGGATGCGCCAGGCCATTTTTGTCTCGGCCACGCCGGCCCAGTGGGAAAAAGACCATGCCGGCCAGGTGGTGGAGCAACTGGTGCGCCCGACCGGCCTGGTCGACCCCGAGGTGGAGGTGCGCCCCGCCACCCACCAGGTCGATGACGTGCTGCAGGAAATCCGCATCCGGGTGGACAAGAGTGAGCGGGTGTTGATCACCACCTTGACCAAGCGCATGGCCGAGCAACTGACCGACTACCTGAGCGACAACGGCGTCAAGGTGCGCTACCTGCACAGCGATGTCGATACGGTGGAGCGGGTGGAAATTTTGCGCGACCTGCGCCTGGGCACCTTCGATGTGCTGGTCGGCATCAACCTGCTGCGCGAGGGGCTGGATATTCCCGAGGTGTCGCTGGTGGCGATTCTGGACGCCGACAAGGAGGGCTTTTTGCGCTCCGAGCGCTCCCTGATCCAGACCATTGGCCGCGCCGCGCGCAATCTGCACGGACGCGCGATTTTGTACGCCGACAAAGTCACCGAATCGATGAAGAAGGCGATCGGCGAGACCGAACGGCGGCGCGTCAAGCAGGTGGCGTATAACGAAGCCCATGGCATTACGCCACGCTCCATCGTCAAACAGGTCAAAGACTTGATCGACGGGGTTTACAGCGAAAAGGCCGGCAAAGAGGCGGAAAAACTGGAGCGTGATGCGATGCAGCGCGCGCGGGTGGAGGACATGAGCGAGAAAGACATGGCCCGTGAAATCAAGCGCCTGGAGAAGCTGATGCTGGAACACGCGCGCAACCTGGAGTTCGAAAAAGCCGCACGGGTGCGCGATCAACTGGGAATCTTGAAGGAGCAGGCTTTTGGCGCCTCGGGCAGCGACAATCTGCTGGTTATTTCATCTGACGGGAAAAATACGAAAATGTGACGGAATAGCCTAGTACCCGAGTGAATTGCTAGGTTTATTGCTATACTTGAGTCAATTAGTCAACCAAGCACGAATGAAGGAGCAAGCGATGCGTCTCACCACCAAAGGCCGTTTTGCGGTCACCGCAATGATCGATCTGGGCTTGCGCCAAAGTGCCGGACCGGTGACGCTGGCCTCCATCAGTCAGCGTCAGAAAATTTCCTTGTCTTACTTGGAGCAATTGTTTGGCAAGTTGCGCCGCCATGCGTTGGTCGAATCGACCCGGGGTCCCGGTGGTGGCTACACCTTGGCGCGCAAAGCCGCCGAGATCACAGTCGCCGACATCATTTCCTCGGTCGATGAGCCGATTGACGCCACCCATTGCGGCGGCAAGGAAAACTGCCTGGGTGACGGTGAGCGCTGCATGACGCATGACCTGTGGACCTCGCTCAATGTGCGGATGGTCGAGTTTCTGGAGTCCGTCACTCTGCAGAAGCTGGTGGATGATCAAGTGGTCAAAGGTCTGCCAATGGAGGGCAAACCGACGCTCAAACGGGCGATCTCCAGCATGCCCCCCAGCCGCAAGCCGATTCGTATCAACGCGCCGAATTCCGTGTTTGCCTTGGGCAATGCGTTTTCCAAGGTATGAAGCCGACCGGTCAATTTTTAATTTTCCTATAAACGCAGCAGCGAGCCCGTGATGGATACAACACCGCATTTTCCGATTTACATGGACTACAGCGCCACCACCCCCTGCGATGAGCGGGTGGTGGATGCCATGATTCCCTGGTTGCGCCAGCACTTTGGCAACGCCGCCTCGCGCAGCCATGCCTGGGGCTGGGAGGCCGAGGCCGCAGTTGAAAAAGCGCGCGAGCAGGTGGCATCGCTGATTGGCGCCGACCCGCGCGAAATCGTCTGGACCTCCGGGGCGACCGAGTCCAACAATCTGGCACTCAAGGGCGCCGCCGGCTTTTACAAGACCAAGGGCAAGCACATCATCACGGTCAAGACCGAGCACAAAGCAGTGCTTGATACCTGCCGTGAGCTGGAGCGCCAGGGCTTTGAGCTCAGTTACCTCGATGTGCAGGAAGACGGCTTGCTCGATCTGGAGGTCTTCAAGGCCGCCATTCGCCCAGACACCATTCTGGCCAGCGTCATGTTCGTCAACAATGAAATTGGCGTGATCCAGGACATTGCCGCGATCGGAGCGGTCTGCCGCGCCAAAGGCATTGTTTTCCATGTCGATGCCGCGCAGGCCACCGGACGGGTGGCTATTGACATGAGCCAGTTACCGGTCGACCTGATGAGCCTGACGGCCCACAAGACTTATGGGCCCAAAGGCATCGGCGCCCTGTTTGTGCGACGCAAGCCGCGCGTGCGCATTGAGGCGCAAATGCATGGCGGTGGCCATGAACGCGGCATGCGTTCAGGCACCTTGCCGACGCACCAGATTGTCGGCATGGGCGAGGCCTACCGGATTGCGCAAGCCGAGATGGCGGGCGAGAACCTGCGCATTCAAGCCTTGCATGACCGCATGCTGGCGGGCCTCAAAGACGTCGAGCAGGTCTTCATCAACGGCCACCTGGACAAACGCGTGCCGCACAACCTCAACATGAGCTTCAACTATGTGGAAGGCGAGTCCCTGATCATGGGCATCAAGGGCCTGGCCGTTTCCAGCGGCTCGGCCTGTACCTCGGCTTCTCTTGAGCCCAGCTATGTGCTGCGTGCCCTGGGTCGCAGCGACGAGCTGGCGCACAGCAGTCTGCGCATGACGATTGGCCGCTATACCACCGAGGCCGAGATTGACTACGCGATTGACACCATCAAGCTCAACGTCGCCAAGCTGCGTGACTTGAGCCCGCTATGGGACATGTACCAAGAAGGCATCGATATCAGCACCATCCAGTGGGCGGCCCACTAAACCATACGAGGTAAGCAAAATGGCATATTCTGAAAAGGTCGTTGACCACTACGAAAACCCCCGCAACGTCGGCTCGTTCGACAAGGGCGATGATTCGGTCGGCACCGGCATGGTCGGCGCCCCGGCCTGCGGCGACGTCATGAAGCTGCAGATCAGGGTCAATCCGCAAACCGGTGTGATTGAAGATGCGCGCTTCAAGACCTATGGCTGCGGCTCGGCCATTGCCTCGTCGTCGCTGGTGACGGAATGGGTCAAAGGCAAGACGCTGGAACAGGCGTCGGCGCTCAAAAACAGCGAGATCGCGCAAGAGCTGGCCTTGCCACCGGTGAAGATTCATTGCTCCATCCTGGCCGAAGACGCCATCAAGGCGGCGGTCAACGACTACCGCCAAAAACACAACGCAACGCAGACCCACTGACATGGCAGTGACGCTGACTGAAGCTGCGGCCCGACACGTGAGCCGCTACCTCGCCAAACGTGGCAAGGGGGTGGGTGTGCGACTGGGCGTCAAAACCACCGGCTGCTCCGGGCTGGCTTACAAACTGGAGTACGTTGACGCCATTGAGCCGGAAGACATGGTGTTTGAAGACCATGGCGTCAAGGTCTTGATCGAGCCCAAAAGTTTTGCCTACCTGGATGGCACCGAGCTTGATTTTGTGCGCGAAGGCCTCAATGAGGGCTTCAAGTTCAACAACCCCAAAGAGCGAGATCGCTGCGGTTGCGGCGAGTCGTTTCGGGTGTGAATTTACAGTCCACCGATTTCGAGCTGTTCGGTCTTGCCGCCCAATTTGCGCAGGATCATGCCGCCATTGATGCGCGCTGGAAAGACCTGCAGCGCGAGGCGCACCCCGACAAGTTCGCCGCCCAGGGGGCGGCCGCGCAGCGCCTGGCGATGCAATGGTCGGTGCGCATCAACGAGGCCTACCGGCGACTCAAAGACCCGCTCAAGCGCGCCGCTTACTTGTGTGAGTTGAACGCCACGCCCGTCAATGCCGAGAACAATACGGCCATGCCGGCTGCGTTCCTGATGCAGCAAATGGAGTGGCGCGAGGCGCTGGACCAGGCCGGCAGCGTCGCTGAGCTCGATGTGCTGGCAGCGCAAGTGGCGGCGGCGCGGCGCTTGGCGCTGGAACAATGCGCGCAACTGCTCGATCAGCAGCCAGATTACCAGCGCGCCGTGCAACAAGTCAGGGCGCTGATGTTCATTGAACGCTTCGAGCGCGCTGTGCAAGCCCGCCTCGACCAACTCGACACCGCAGACCGGGGACAATAGCGCCCCTACCCGAAGAAAATTACCATGGCGCTTCTACAAATCTCAGAACCCGGCCAATCGCCCAACCCGCACCAGCGGCGCGTGGCGATTGGCATTGACCTGGGGACCACCCATTCTCTAGTGGCCTCGGTGCGCCATGGCGTGGCCGAATGCCTGCCGGACGCCCAGGGCCGCGTCATTTTGCCGTCGGTGGTGCGTTACCTGGGCGGTGGCGGGCGTCAAATCGGCTATGAGGCCCAGGCGGCGCTGGCGTTGGACCCCGAAAACACTGTTGCCTCGGTCAAACGCTTCATGGGACGCAGTCTGAATGACGTGGCCGGGCATGGCAAGCTGCACTACCGTTTTGTCGACCACCCCGGCATGCTCGCTCTGCAAACCGTGCAGGGCGAGAAATCGCCGGTCGAGGTCAGTGCCGACATTCTGGCCACCTTGCGTTACCGTGCCGAAGACACCTTTGGTGAGGACATCTTTGGCGCCGTGATCACGGTGCCGGCCTATTTTGACGACGCCCAGCGCCAAGCCACCAAAGATGCGGCGCAACTGGCGGGCCTGAACGTGCTGCGCCTGATCAACGAACCCACCGCCGCGGCCATTGCCTACGGCCTGGACAATGCCAGTGAAGGGGTTTACGCCATTTACGACCTGGGCGGTGGCACCTTCGATATTTCCATCTTGCGTCTGTCCAAGGGCGTGTTTGAAGTGCTGGCCACCGGCGGCGACTCAGCCCTGGGCGGCGACGATTACGACCGTGCGCTAGCCGACTGGGTCATGGCGCAGGCCGGCGTTCAGGCCAAGACGCCGCAAGACAAGGCCATCGCCATCATCGCCGCGCGCGCCTGCAAGGAAGAATTGTCGGCGGCGCATTGCGCCTCGTGCCACGCTTGTATTGGCGGCGAGAACGTCAAGTTTGAGGTGGTGAACGAGCAGTTTGAAATCCTTACCAGCGCGCTGACCCAGCGCACCATGCAGGCGGTGCGCAAAGTGCTGCGCGATGCCAGGCTGAGCGCTGATGAGGTCAAGGGCGTGGTGATGGTGGGCGGCTCGACCCGCATGCCGCAAATCCAGCAGGCGGTGACCCAATTCTTTGGTCGGGCGCCCCTGAACAATCTCAACCCCGATGAAGTCGTCGCGCTGGGGGCCGCCATTCAGGCCAATCAACTGGCGGGCAACGACACGGCGGGGGACTTGCTGCTGCTCGACGTGATACCGCTGTCGCTCGGGATTGAGACCATGGGCGGCCTGGTCGAGCGCATTGTGCCGCGCAACGAAACCATTCCAACCGCCAAGGCGCAGGACTTCACCACCTACCAGGATGGTCAGACCGCGCTGGCGCTGCATGTGGTGCAGGGCGAACGCGATCTGGTGGCCGACTGCCGCAGCCTGGCGCGCTTCGAGCTGCGCGGCATTCCACCGATGGTGGCCGGTGCCGCGCGCATCCGGGTCACCTTCACCGTGGATGCGGACGGCTTGCTGAGTGTCAGTGCCAAAGAGCAGCTCAGCGGCGTGCATGCCCAGATTGACGTCAAGCCCTCTTACGGTCTGGCCGATGACCAAATTGCCCGCATGCTGCAAGACAGTTTCACCACCGCCGATGCCGACATGAAGGCGCGCGCCCTGGTCGAGGCCCGCGTCGATGCGGACCGCATGGTGCTGGCGACCCACAGCGCGCTGGCGGCCGACGCCGATTTGCTCGCTGGCACGGAGCGTGCCGAGATTGACGCTTTGATGGCCGCCGTGCGCAACGCACGGCCGCTGCAGGACGCCGCGCTGATTGAAGCCGCCACGCAGGCGCTGGCCAAGGGCACCGAGGCCTTCGCCGCGCTGCGCATGGACCGCAGCATTCAAAAAGCGCTGGCCGGCAAGAACATTGAGACGGTCTGAACCCGCTGCACCGGAACATCACATGCCCATCATCAAAATACTGCCGCATCCCGAATACTGTCCGCAGGGCGCCGAAATCTCCGCGCCCGCTGGCACCTCGATTTGCGAGGCCTTGCTGGACAACCACATCAGCATCGAGCACGCCTGTGACATGGTTTGCGCCTGCACCACCTGCCACGTCATCGTGCGCGAGGGCTATGCGTCGCTCAATGAAGTCGATGAAAACGAAGAGGATATGCTGGACCGCGCCTGGGGCCTGGAGCCCGATTCGCGCTTGAGCTGCCAGGCCGTGCTGGCGCAAGAAAATGTGGTGGTGGAGATTCCCAAATACTCCATCAACCAAGTCAGGGAAGCGCACTGAGCGTCACCCCTTCAACACGTCAAATTTTCCATGCGCCAGATTTTTCTCGATACCGAAACCACGGGCCTGTCCGCCGACAACGGCGACCGCATCATTGAAATTGGCTGTGTCGAGTTGTTCAACCGCAAACTCACCGGCAACAACAAGCACTTCTACCTCAATCCCGGGCGCGACAGCCATGAAGAGGCGCTCAAGGTCCACGGCATCAGCAATGAGTTCCTGCAGGACAAGCCCAAGTTCGAGGCCGTGGCCGACGAGCTGCTGGAGTACCTGCAGGGCGCTGAAATCATCATCCACAACGCGGCCTTTGACGTCGGGTTTCTGACCAAGGAACTGGCCTTGATCGGCCGCCCGGCGTTCAAGGAATTCGCAGCCAGTGTGACCGACACGCTGGTGATGGCCAAGGAAATGTTCCCGGGCAAGCGCAATTCGCTCGACGCCTTGTGCTCAAGGCTCGGCGTCGACAACTCCGGGCGCACCCGGCACGGCGCGCTGCTCGATGCCGAACTGCTGGCCGACGTCTACATCAACCTGACGCGCGGCCAGGATGCCTTGCTGATCGATCTGGGGGCGTCTGAAAGCGCAGGCCCGAGCGTGGTGCAGATTGACCTGCGCGCCCTTGTGCTGCCGGTGCTGGCCGCCAACGAGCAGGAAATCGCCGCCCACGACGATGTACTCAAGCAGATTGACAAAGCCAGCGGCGGAAAAACGCTGTGGCAGCGCGCGCCAGCCTGAAAATAGGGCATAATCCAAAGCTTTCCTGAAACGAATTCAGGGCGGTTAGCTCAGGGGTAGAGCACTGCATTCACACTGCAGGGGTCGCAAGTTCGAAACTTGCACTGCCCACCAATTTATTGGTAGATCCTTAAAAAGCCTGTAAGTCCTTGCGACTGCAGGCTTTTTTCATATCGCCCACGGTCTCAGGCGAGTTCGTTTCAGGATATTGCCCCATTGGCCAAGTTCGTCGCGACCTGGTGCGAGAACAAACCCATCAGCCCCCGTCCCGGCCGATGGCCTGAGTGCCGCATCCATCCCGTATGGCTTTGACAGTCGGGGCTCTTGCTGTACGGTCGATGCGTGTGACGGCGGCTCAGTTGAAAAATGATTTTTTCAGGAACGTGATGTTGGGACTGGTGCCGAACTTGAGCGTGTTGACGATAGCGTGTCTGACTTTGTCGCTGTGGCGCTCGAACGACGCAAACAGGTCATGATTGTTGGCCAACAGGCAGTGTGCTACCTCGCCCAATGTTTGGCGACTGAGGAAGAACCGATGGGCCACACCAT
>JAKFXU010000042.1 GCA_021731215.1 Rhodoferax sp. | reverse complement strand
TCTGCTCGACTCGATCCTGACGCTGGTCGATGCCAAGCACGCAGCGACGCAACTCAACGAGCGCCAGGAGGCGCGGCGCCAGGTCGGTTTTGCCGACCAGATCTTCATCAGCAAGACCGATCTGGTGGCCAGCGATGAGGTGGCTGCGCTGATGCACCGCTTGACGCACATGAACCCGCGCGCACCGCAACAGGCGGTTCATTTTGGCGCGGTGGCGCTGTCCGAGGTGTTTGATTTGCGCGGCTTCAATCTCAACGCCAAGCTCGACATTGATCCTGATTTTCTGCGGGAGCAGGCGCATGAGCACCATGAGCATGCGCACGGCGCGCACTGCGACCATCCATCGCACCAGCACGGTGGGGCGCATCACCATCATCACGACGATGATGTCAAGAGTTTTGTCTTCAAGTCGGAGCGCGCTTTTGACCCGGCCAAACTGGAGGACTTTCTGGGCGCCATTGTCAATATCTACGGCCCGCGCATGTTGCGTTACAAAGGGGTTCTGCACATGCAAGGGACCGAGCGCAAGGTGATTTTCCAGGGCGTGCATCAATTGATGGGCAGCGATCTGGGTCCGCCCTGGGCCGCAGGTGAACAGCGCGCCAGCAAAATGGTGTTCATTGGCATTGAGCTGCCGCAGGACATTTTCTTGCAGGGCATGGAACAGTGTCTGGTTTGATTCGAACTTGTATTTTTTAGGCCTGCAACCAAATGATTGTCTCGATTTTGCAACTGATGGGTTTCCCGCTGGCTAAACCTGTAAACTCGCGCGCCAGTGAACTTGCGCAAAACCAGCCTGCCAAGGCTTCGGACCCTGTTGCAAACACCAAGCAAACGCCCGCCAGTCCAGTACGGGCGCCGGTTAATTCTGCGAGGAGGCAAGAAGTGAAAGCTCAACCCGTGAAAGCCAAGGTGGCGTCCAAAGTGTCCAGTGCGCTTGGCAAGACCAAGGCCGTCGCCAAGGTCCTGCCCAAGCCAGTGGCAAAATCCAAGGCAAAAACGCCGGCCAAGCCTGCGCCGGTGGTCAAGGCTGGGGCCAAATCGGTGGGCAAAGCCGTGCCAAAATCAGCGCCGAAAGCGACAGCAGGGGTTCCGGCCAAACTGCCGGCCAAACCCAAGGCCACCGTTGCGGTGAAAACAAGCAAGCCCGCACCCAAACCAGCATCCAAAGCCGGGGCCCAGGCGGCCACGGCTGCCCCGGTCAAAGCCCTCAAGCCGAGCGCCAAAGTTCAAGCAAAGGATTCCGTGAAAACGACGACTGCAAAAGCCGCTAAAACCGAGTTGGTGCCAGCAAAAGCCAAGGGGGCGTCGGCGGCGCCACCGGTTGAACTTGCTCGGTCTGCTGCGCCGGTCAAACCGGTGGTGGCGGCGCCGGCACCGCTCGCTAGCGCGTCGGTACCGGCCAGAGCCGGCCGGCCTTCTTCGCGGCTGGCCCAGCTTACCGTTCCTTCCATGGCGCAGTCGGTGGCCTCAACCGCTGCCAAAGCCAGTTTTACCCAAACCATGTCATCCCCCCTTATTGTCCCCCCCCTGGCGTCAGCCATCAAAAAAGACCCCAAACTGGCCAACAACTGGAAATTAAAGCCAGTTGAGCAACTGATCGATGCCGAACTGATCGCCATGCCTGACGATGAGTACATGAACAATACCCAGATGGCGTATTTTCGGCACAAGCTCAACGCGCTCAAGAAAGAGATTTTGAGCAATGCCGGCGAGACCACCGAGCATTTGCGGGAGGACACGGTGGTGGTGCCCGACCCGGCCGACCGCGCCACCATCGAGGAAGAGCACGCGCTTGAGTTGCGCACGCGCGACCGCGAGCGCAAGCTGCTGAAGAAAATTGAACAGTCGATCGTGCGCATCGATGCCGGCGACTACGGCTACTGTGATGAAACCGGTGAACCGATTGGTGTCGGGCGCCTGCTGGCGCGCCCGACCGCCAACCTGTCGCTGGAGGCGCAGCAGCGGCGTGAACTCAAGCAGAAGATGTTTGGGGATTGACGCGCCGGCGCCGACTTTTCACCCCGCTGCGGCCTCCCATGGCGACCAAAGGCAATAACGTCGGCTTGCTGTCCCGGGTGGCCCGCTTCGTGCTGCATCCGACCAGGGACTGGTCGGCGCAGGATCAGCCCGAGCCCGAACCGGAAAGTGGCTACAGCAAACAGGCGCTCAAGGAGATGATTGAGCGCAAGCGGCAAAACGATTTTATACGGCGGCGCGAATTTGACCATCTGCGCAAATTGCGGCGCAATGTGCCCGCGATCAGCCCGGATCTGACCGATCGCCCCTCTGTCTTCCAGAACAGCATGAGCTCCAACCCGGATGAGCGCGCCACCACGCTCAAGAAGATTGATGAAATTGAAGCCCAGATGTCCAGACAGTGGTGGAAGGGCAAGCAGGACGAGGCCGCGCTGCAGGGGAGCAACCCGGATACGGCCGGCGCCAATACTTTTGTGACGACCCGGGCGCCGGCATCGAGCCTGACGGGCGAACTCTTGCCGGACACCGTTTACGAAGCGACCCAAATGGGCTTGGTCGCGCCCCAGGACGCGCCGCCAACAGCGGCGGTGGCGCCGCGGCTGGCAGCCGGCGGCGCGGCCAGCGTGAGCGCTGGCGCTGGCAGCCGCTTTTCCTCCTCTCAATTGTTTTCCATCGAATTGGGCGAGAGCCTGGCTGACCCCGACCTGGAAGAAGCCGCCATCCGTTTTGCCAATGGGGATGATGCGGGTGCCGAGGCCGTTCTGCTGGGAGCGCTGCAGGCCGATCAGGTCGAGCCCGCGTCGGCCAGCGGGTGGGCGGCCGCCTTGTTCGATCTCTATCGGGCAACCGGGCAGCAGGCCAGTTTCGATCGGGTCGCGCTCGACTATGCCCGGCGTTTCGGCTGCTCTGCGCCGGGCTGGTTCTCCACGCCCGAGTTACTCGGCCGCACAGCGCCTGCGCTCGCTGCGGCGCCGGTCGCAGTGCCGGCGCCGAGCCGGACCCTGTGGCAGTGTCCGGCCGAGCTCGATTTGCCGGCGTTGCAGGCCCTGCGCGCCAGTCTGGCGCACGCCCCGCTGCCCTGGCGCCTGAACTGGAGCCGGCTCCAGGCCATCACGCCGGATGCGGCCAAGGCCTTGGCCCCGTTGTTTGCCCAGTGGTGCGCGCAAGCCGTGGAACTGCATTTTGACGGCGCCGAGGCGCTCGAAAAAACGCTGAGAAATGGCACGCCATCGGGCCAGCGGCAGCTTGATCCTTGCTGGTGGCAACTGCGCCTGGACGCCTTGCGCATTTTGCGGCTGCCAGAGGAATTTGAACTGGCAGCGCTCGACTATTGCGTCACTTATGAGGTTTCTCCGCCGCCCTGGGAGGACGCCCGCTGTCACTATGTTGCGGCGCGGGGCGCTGCAAGCAAGCCGGCCGAGCATGGCCTGGCGAGCGCTGCGGCGCCCGGCCCCCAAGCCGAGCCGAGTCACGCGAGCGCAGTGCGGCGCCGGCCCGGCCCCGTGCCCGAGGTCGAGTTGAGTGGCGAAGTGCTGGGAGATGCGGCCGAGGCGCTGAATAAATTTCAGGCCGGATTGAAGGGGGCGGATCGCCTCGTGGTGTCCTGTGCCCGGCTGATTCGTGTCGATTTTTCAGCGGCCGGCAGCATCCTGAACTGGGTCGCCGCGCGCGAGGCCGCCGGCTGTCAGGTTCAGTTTCACGATGTGCCGCGCCTGGTCGCTGCCTTTTTCAGCGTCATCGGCATCAACCAACACGCTCGGGTCATGTTGCGCACCACCTGACCCGAGATTTTTTAGCGAATCGCTCCCCCTGCGGTCCGGTCTTGCTTTTGAGCGGGAGGACCCTAACTACGGCAAGCATGGAACAATTTCACGGTACTACCATCATCAGCGTACGACGCAAGACGCCCGAGGGCATGCAAGTGGCCATTGGCGGCGACGGGCAGGTTACCCTGGGCAATATTGTGGTCAAAGGCACCGCTCGCAAGGTGCGCAAGCTCTATCACGGCAAGGTGCTGGCGGGTTTCGCCGGTGCCACCGCCGATGCCTTCACCCTGTTCGAGCGCTTTGAAGCCAAGCTCGAAAAGCACCAGGGTCATCTGGTGCGCGCCGCCATCGAACTGACCAAAGACTGGCGCACCGACCGGGTGTTGCGCCGGCTGGAAGCGATGCTGGCGGTGGCGGACCGGGACGCCTCGCTCATCATCACCGGCAACGGCGATGTGCTGGAGCCCGAGAATGGTATCGTCACCATTGGTTCCGGTGGCGCCTACGCCCAAGCGGCGGCGGTTGCCTTGCTCAACCATACCGAGCTGTCGGCGCAGGATATCGTCAAGAAGTCCCTGGAAATAGCCGGTGAGTTGTGCATTTATACCAACATGAACCACACCATTGAAACGTTGTGGGACGGTGCGCCACGGCCGCTCGCAACGCCAGCAACTTTGTAGCCGATTGAAACTATGTCCTCTATGACTCCGCAGCAAATCGTTGCTGAACTTGACAAACACATTGTGGGCCAGCAGCAGGCCAAGCGTGCGGTGGCCATTGCCCTGCGCAACCGCTGGCGGCGCCAGCAGGTGGAGCCGGTGCTGCGCGCCGAAATCACGCCCAAAAACATCCTGATGATAGGCCCCACGGGGGTCGGAAAAACCGAAATTGCCCGGCGCCTGGCCCGGCTCGCGGATGCACCTTTCATCAAGGTCGAGGCCACCAAATTCACCGAGGTCGGCTACGTCGGCAAGGATGTCGATGCCATCATCCGCGATCTGGCGGATATCGCGGTCAAGCAAACCCGCGTGGCCGAGATGAAAAAGGTGCGCCACCGGGCCGAAGATGCGGCCGAGGACCGGGTGCTGGACATCCTGATTCCGCCCCCGCGTGGCGATTTTGGTGTGGTGCAGGGCGCCGACACCGAGAGCACCGCGCGCCAGACCTTTCGCAAGAAGTTGCGCGAAGGCCAACTGGCCGAGCGCGAGATCGAGATCGAGGTGGCGCAGTCGGCGCCGCAACTCGAGATCATGGGCCCGCCCGGCATGGAAGAAATGACCGAGCAGCTGCGCGGCAT
This sequence comes from Rhodoferax sp., assembly GCA_021731215.1. Classification (GTDB taxonomy): domain Bacteria; phylum Pseudomonadota; class Gammaproteobacteria; order Burkholderiales; family Burkholderiaceae_C; genus Rhodoferax. Next base: position 4,600 of record JAKFXU010000042.1, on the reverse strand, counting down.
GTTCGGCCAGATCGGGCAGCAAAAGCGCCAGACCCGCAAACTCAAGATCAACGAGGCGCTCAAGCTGCTGATCGAGGAGGAGGCGGCCAAGCTGGTCAATGACGAAGAGATCAAGACGCAGGCGCTGCACATGCTGGAGCAAAACGGCATCGTGTTCATTGACGAGATCGACAAGGTCACCTCGCGCTCCGAGGGCAGCGGCGCCGAGGTGTCGCGCCAGGGCGTGCAGCGCGACTTGCTGCCGCTGGTCGAGGGCACCACCGTCTCCACCAAATACGGCATGGTCAAGACCGACCACATCCTGTTCATCGCCTCGGGCGCGTTCCACCTGAGCAAGCCCAGCGACCTGATCCCAGAGTTGCAGGGGCGGTTTCCGATTCGGGTCGAGTTGCAGTCCTTGTCGGTGCAGGACTTTGTGGCGATTTTGACGCAAACCCATGCCTCGCTGGTCAAGCAATACCAGGCCTTGCTGGCGACGGAAAATGTGCGCGTCGAGTTTCTGGAGGCCGGCATTGCGCGCTTGGCGCAGATTGCGTTTGACGTCAATGAGCGCACTGAAAATATTGGCGCGCGCCGGCTCTCCACCGTGATGGAGCGGTTGCTCGATGAGGTCAGTTTCAATGCCGCCAATCTCACCGATCAGGCCATTGAGGTGGACGCCGCCTATGTCGATGCGCGCCTGGGTGAACTGAGCCGGGACGAGGATCTGTCGCGTTACATTCTGTAAAGATGCTGAGGCGAGCACTGCCGCGTCTTCAAGCATTACTTTCACAGTGCTAGCTAAGTGCTTAATTTAGAACGTTTTTTGCTCTTTAAGCCTCTGTAAAACAGCTTCTAAGTCCTTGATTTCATTGGAAAAATTTGTTGCGAGACCTCTTGCGCCCTTTGTTTTTGCTGATACAGTGCAAAAAAGTGCAATTAAGTGGTGAAAAGTGCCTTTGTACTTCCATTTTTTTGCCGGTTGATTGAAAGAGGGTGTGCTGCTGTGTTTCAAGGGGCTTCGTCATTAAGTCTGGATACCAAAGGTCGGCTGTCGGTGCCGACCCGGCACCGTGACGTCCTCAGCGCCACCGCCGCGGGCCAGCTCACTATTACCCGGCATCCGCACGGTTGCCTGATGGTTTTTCCGCGTCCCGAGTGGGAGAAGTTCCGCGAGCGCATTGCCGCCCTGCCGATGTCGGCGCAGTGGTGGAAACGGATTTTTCTGGGCAATGCGATGGACGTCGAGATGGATGCCACCGGTCGGGTGCTGGTGTCGCCGGAACTGCGCGCCGCCGCCGGCATTGCCAAAGACACCATGTTGCTGGGCATGGGCAACCATTTTGAGTTGTGGGACAGGGCGACTTACGACGCCCAGGAGGCCAAGGCGATTGCGGGTGAGATGCCCGACGTCTTCAGGGATTTTTCTTTCTGAAGGCCAACGGTGGAAACTTCAGGGAAGCACACCACCGTTTTGTTGAACGAAGCGGTAGACGCTCTTTTCAGCAACCGGCAAGCCGAACCGGGCGAGCTCAGCGCGCTCACGCCGACCTATGTGGATGCCACCTTTGGTCGCGGCGGCCACAGCCGCCTGATTCTCTCCCGGCTGGCGCCTCAGGGGCGTCTGATCGCCTTCGACAAAGACCCCGAGGCCCTGGCCGAAGCAGCCACCATCAGCGACCCCCGCTTTTCCATCCGGCACCAGGGTTTCTCGCATCTGGGCGAACTGCCCAAGGCGAGTGTGGCCGGGGTGCTGCTCGATCTGGGCATCAGCTCGCCGCAGGTCGACAACCCGCTGCGTGGTTTCAGTTTTCGGTTTGAGGGTCCGCTCGACATGCGCATGGACACCACGCGCGGCCAAAGTGTGGCGCAGTGGCTGGCAGCGGCCGAGGTTGAGCAAATTGCGGAGGTGATACGTGACTATGGTGAAGAACGGTTTGCTGGCCCCATTGCAAAGGCGATTGTTGCTCGCCGACAGGAACGGGGCCCTATTTCAACCACCACTGAGCTGGCCCAGCTCGTGGCTGGCACGGTCAAAACCCGCGAGCCGGGCCAGAACCCTGCAACGCGCACATTTCAGGCTTTTCGGATTTTCATCAACGCCGAGCTTGAAGAGCTGCAACAGGCGCTAGCGGCCAGTCTGGAGGTGCTGGAGCCGGGCGGGCGGCTGGTGGTGATCAGTTTCCACTCGCTGGAAGACCGCATCGTCAAGCAGTTCATGGCCCAGCACGCGCGTGAGGTGTATGACCGCCGTGCGCCCTTTGCCGCGCCCAAGGTGATGCAGCTCAAAGTCTTGCAGCGCATCCGGCCCAGCGCGGCCGAGGTGGCGGCCAACCCGCGTGCGCGCAGCGCCATCATGCGCGTGGCGCAGAGGACCGAGACATGAGCGCCGGACCCGCAGCGACAAGCGTGGGGGCTGCCGCAGCGCCGGGCCGCCCCAAGCAAGGCACGGCCCCCTCGGGGGGCAGCGCAGCACACGCAGTGGCAAGCGTGGGGGCAATCCCATGACCAGGCTCAACCTGGTGCTGCTGCTGGCCGTGCTGGCCAGTGCCCTCTATCTGGTGAATGTGCAATACGAGTCACGCCGGCTGTTTTCCGATCTCGACCGAGCCCGTTCGCAGGCGCGCAAGCTCGAGACCGACAAGGAAAGTCTGCAGGTCGAAAAACGGGCGCAGGCCACGCCGCTGCGGGTCGAGCGTCTGGCCAGGGAGCGCCTGCAGATGCGCAATGCCACGCCGGCCATCACGCACTATGTGAGCTATGGCGCCGCGTCATCCGCTGCGCCAGGCGCGGGCGATGCGGCAGCGGGGCGCGTCCAATGAGCCGCAGCATTGCCTACACCTCCAGCCCCCTGCTGGCCAGCCGCACGCCGGTCTGGCGCAGCAAATTTGTAGTCGCCGCCATTGCCCTGGGCTTTCTCGGCCTGGCGGCGCGGGCGGTTTACATTCAGGTGGTTGCCAATGACTTTTATCAGAAGCAGGGTCAGGTGCGCTTTGCGCGCACGCTCGAGCTGCCGGCCAATCGCGGTCGTATCCTGGACCGCAACGGCCTGATTCTGGCCTCCAGCGTACCGGCGCCCAGCATCTGGGCGATTCCGGAAGACGTGGAGCGCGACCCGCCGCGCCTGCAGCAGCTCGCCCGCTTGCTGGAGATGACGCAGGCTGAACTTGAGAAGCGCCTGCAGGACGAGGACAAGACTTTTGTCTGGCTCAAGCGCCAGGTCGATGAGTCGGTGGCGCAGCAAATCACGGCCCTGGGGCTCAAGGGCATCTACCAGCGCAAGGAATACAAGCGCCAGTACCCGGAGGGCGAGGCCGCCGCCCATGTGGTGGGCTTCACCAACGTGGAAGACCGGGGGCAGGAGGGCATCGAGCTGGCCTTCAACCAGAACCTGGCCGGGCGCAACGGCTCGCGCCGGGTGATCAAGGACCGCCTGGGCCGGGTGGTGGAGGATGTCGGCGAGCAAATTGCGCCAGTCGATGGACGCGATTTGCAGCTCAGCATTGACAGCAAGGTGCAGTTCTTTGCCTACCAGCAGTTGCGCGATGCGGTGCTGCTGAACAAGGCCAAGGCCGGCAGCGTGGTGGTGCTCGATGTGCGCAGCGGCGAAGTGCTGGCGCTGGCCAACTACCCCAGCTATGCCCCGGCGACACGGCAGAACCTGAGCGGCGGCCAGTTGCGCAACCGGGCCTTGACGGACACGTTCGAGCCCGGCTCCACCGTGAAGCCGTTCGTCATCGCGCTGGCGCTGGAACAAGGCATCGTCACGCCCAACACCCCGATCCAGACTGCACCAGGGCGTCTCACCATCGGCAGCGCCACCATTCGGGACACGCATCCGCGTGGCGTGCTCACCGTCAGCGAGGTGATCCAGAAATCGAGCAACGTCGGTACCGTCAAGCTGGCGATGCAGATGCAGCCACGCGAGATGTGGGGCCTTTACAGCCAGCTCGGCTTTGGGCAAAAGCCGCAACTGCCATTTCCGGGCGCCGTCAGCGGGCGCCTGCGCGCTTACAAGACCTGGCGTCCGATCGAGCAGGCCACCATGAGTTACGGCTACGGTCTGTCCACCAGCCTGTTCCAGTTGGCCCAGGCCTACAGTGTGTTTGCCCACGATGGCGAACTGGTGCCCATGACCCTGCTCAAGTCAAGTGAGCGCGCGTTCGGCGCGCGCGTGCTCACGGCCTACAACGCCAGCGCGGTGCGCAGTATGCTGCACCTGGCCACCGGCGTGGGCGGCACGGCGCCCAAGGCGCAGACCATGGGCTATTCGGTGGGCGGCAAGACCGGCACCGCTCGCAAGCAGGAAGGCAAAGGCTACGCCGACAAGAAATACCGCGGCTTCTTTGTTGGCATCGCACCGATCGACCAGCCGCGCATTGTGGTGGCGGTCATGATTGACGAGCCCAGCAACGGCAAGTATTTTGGCGGTGACGTGGCTGCGCCGGTGTTCAGCGCGACCGTGCAGCAGACCCTGCGTATGCTCGGGATTGCGCCCGATATGTCGGTCAAGCCGCAGATCGTGGCGCAGGCCGAAGAGGAGAGCTTTTAATGCTCGAACTGCACACGCCGCTTGACGCTGCCAACTGGTTGCGCAGCCATGTCACTGGCACGCTCCAGG
>JAKFXU010000465.1 GCA_021731215.1 Rhodoferax sp. | reverse complement strand
AGGCCAAAATGGGGGCAGCCCGGCTTGACGCGCTGCGACGACTCGCGGTGAATCGCCGTCACCGTGCCTTGTTCAAAATTGTTTTTCTTGCGGTGGATATTGGCGCTCACCCGCTCGAACGGCAGCGCGCCCTCGATGAACACTACCTTGCCGTCAGCCCGGTGCGCCACGCCTTGCGCCTCCAGGTCGAGCGACTCGACCAACAGCCAGTCGGGCGGGAAATTGCCAGTATTTTTGATTTCGTCGGTCATGGGGTGATTGTCCCCGAGGATGCGGGGACGAGCTTAGGCTACGATGGAGAATGTTCGATATTGACCGAACCCCTCAACGCCGTCAAACACGAGGCAAGGCGCAAGGATATGTGAGCATCACTCTGCGAAAAGATCCCGAGCCGGACGTGGTGTAAATCATATTGCGTTTGATCGGGCAGGCCTTGGCGCTCTTGCCCCTGACCCAAGCGGAGATTTCCGCCCGGCTGCGGGCGGAGCCGAATCTTGCCGTGGTGGCGGATCCGGACCGGATCTCCCGGTTGGTGCGCGGATTGTCCATCGCGCTGCCGAACGGCGAAGCGGTGCCCTTGGGCGGACTTTTCCCGAAGCCGCGGCAGGTTCATTGCCATTTCGTGGACCATGTGATAAAGAGGGAAAAAGCATGGATGCTCCAAGGAGTGCTGTGGGAGCCGCTGACGGACGAGGCCATCGCTGCCATCCTCAAGCGCGAATACGGCATTGGCTTGTCGCGGCGCACGGTGGCCAACATCCGGCGCGACCTGGCGATTCCCGATTGCCGCAGCCGCAGCCAGCGCATGAATTATCTGGCGGCGACCGAGGGCTTTTCCACGCTGCTGCCGTTGACCCCGCAAGCACTGCGGACTGCGATTCCGGCCCAGCCGGGGGTGTACGAAATCCGGGCAGCGTTGGGCTCGCCCGTGAGTGAAGCAGGATGGCTTGAGAAAAGCGCGCCGCCGGGGCCGCACGGTGTGGTATATATCGGCTCGACCGGAGATTTGCGCAAGCGCCTGGGGGATCACCTGCGCGGCAGTAGCGATAACGTGCTGCTTTATACTCACCTTGCAAACGGTGCCGCGCGGGTGCGGTTTCGTCTGCTCAGCGAAGGCTGGCGCTGGGCCGAGCGGGATCTGTACCGGGTGTTTTGCGAAACCTTCGGCACGCCGCCGCTGTGCATTCGCATGAGTCCGTGAGAATGGCAGAGCGGTAAATGGGGCGCACCGGAGTCTGGCGCAAAATGTGAGCGAGAATTAACAGGAAATGGGCATATCGTGGAAAAAAATATTGCGCAAGCAAGCCTGATGTCTCCCCTGCCGTCTGCGGCCCCATAGCGGGGGCCGGACTGTGAAGCTCTCGGACGAGGCCGTCGCCGCGCTGGCCCGGGCCATCGGGATCAACGCGCAAGAGATCACCCGGCGCAAGGCATTCCTGGAGTTCGACCAAACCAATATCAGCTTGCTCACGGAGCTGCACGTGCGTCTGCAAGATGTGTCGCGGTGCTTCGCGGACGACTTTTACACCCATCTCACCAGGTTCGGGGAAACCAGCCGCTTCATCCCGGATGCACCCTCCCTTGAGCGCCTGAAGCAGACCCAGGCGGCCTACTTCGACAGTCTGACCGCGGGCGACTACGGCCCCGAATACATTCTCCACCGCCTGCGCGTAGGCATCGTCCACCAGCACATTGGACTCGAACCCAAGTGGTATATCGGCGCCTACAGCAAATACCTCGTTGGGCTGCTGCCCGAACTGTGGCGCTTGCTGGGCGACGAGCCGGACAAGTTTCTCGCCACCTGCCACGCGCTGCACAAGATCGTTTTCCTGGACATGGGGCTTGCCCTCGACACCTATGTGCAGGCCGACCGGCGCACCATCCTCGGCCTCAAGCGCTACGCCGAGAACATCATTGCGAGCCTTCCTGCGGGGCTGATCGTGGTGAACGACACCCTCAAGGTGCGCAGTGTCAACTGCTCCTTCCGCGAGATGTTCGGACTGAAGAACGCAGAAGACGTTTCCGGGCGCGAACTCGCAGACCTCCTGCCGCTACCCGATTTGCACCAACAGGCGCAAGCCGTCCTCGCCAGCGGGATCGCCTTGCACGGCATTGACGCCGCGCTGGGCCAAAAATGGCTGCGCCTCACCATCACTGGAATCCGGCTTGCAGAAGAAGAAGAAGAAGAAGAAGAAGAGTTGCTGGTGGTCGTGGAGGACATCACCGAGCTTAAAGCCCAGGCGGCTCATATTGAGCAACTCGCCTTTTATGATTCTCTGACCGGCCTGCCCAACCGGAGCCTGTTGCGGGACCGATTGCAGCGGGCGCTGTCCGTCAGCACCCGCAACCATCTCTATGGCGCCGTGCTGATGATCGATCTGGACAATTTCAAGAGACTCAACGATACCCGTGGGCATGATGTTGGCGACCGCCTGCTGGTAGAAGTTGCACTGCGTATCCAGTCCTGTGTGCGCCGGACCGACACGGTCGCCCGCCTGGGGGGCGACGAGTTCATCGTCATACTGGTCGATTTGAGCCCGGATGAGGCGCAGGCCGCACTGCAGGCAGAGCGAGTCGGTGAAAAAATTCTGGCCGCCATCAGCCAATCCTACATGCTGGCAAGCCAGCTTCACCACCCTTCCGCCAGCATCGGGCTGTGCCTGTTTCTGGGTCAAAACGCCATGATCGAGGACCTGTTCAAACGCGCTGACATCTCCATGTACCAGGCCAAGAGCAGCGGGCGCAATGCCCTGCGCTTTTACGACCCACAAATACAGGACTCACTGGAAGCACGCATGGCACTGGAGACCGAACTGCGTGACGCCCTGCCGGGCAATCAACTCAAGCTGTATTACCAGATACAGGTGGACAACACGCATGGCGTCCTGGGCGCCGAAGTGTTGCTGCGCTGGGAGCACCCCGAACATGGACTGGTGCCACCCGACCAGTTCATTCCCATTGCGGAAGAATCAGGGCTCATCGTGCCAATTGGCGAATGGGTCTTGCGCACGGCGTGTGAGCAACTCAAGGTATGGGCGGCCAGCCCGGTGACAGAAACATTTCTACTCTCAATCAACGTCAGCGCCCGCCAGTTTCGCCAACCTGACTTCGTCGCGGTGGTGAGCAAGATATTGACACAAACCGGCATCAACCCGCAACGGCTCAAGCTGGAGCTGACCGAAAGCCTGGTGCTGCACAACATCGTTGACACCATCGACAAGATGAAGGTATTGAACCGGCAGGGCATCCACTTTTCAATGGATGACTTTGGCACCGGCTATTCCTCGCTGGCGCACCTGACCCGCCTGCCCATTCAGCAACTCAAGATCGACCGCAGTTTTGTGCGCGACATTGCCAGCAACCACAACGACGCCGTCATTGTGCAAACCATCATCGGCATGGCCAACAACCTGGGGCTTGCCGTGATCGCCGAGGGCGTGGAAACCGAAGAGCAGCGCGCCTGCCTGGAGCGCTTTGGTTGCCTCACCTACCAGGGCTACTTGTGGGGCAAGCCCATGCCCTTGCGTGAATTTGAAGAACTGGCCCTGCAGGCCAGCACTACTTGAGCAACCATTTTTAGAGGAGACACATCTTGAACAACCTCAAAATCTCCACCCGCCTGATCATCCTGATTGGCATGCTGTCTGCGCTGCTGATCGGCAACGGCGCCATGGGTCTGTTTGGCATCAGCAAGTCCAATGACGCGATCAAAACGGTACACGATGAAGCCATGCTGCCGGCCCTGATGGCGGATGAAGTGGTTCAGCGCATATTACAAAATCAAACACAGTTGCTGCGGGCATTCCAGCATGCGCCCGACAGTCCGCTGGCGGCGCTTCACGACCATCCCACGACCATCCCACGACCATCCCACGAGCATCCACACCGATGCCATCGCAGCTCACATGGCTGAAATCCCCCGGCTCATCAAGGAGATTGAAGCCACGACGAAAGGCCCCGAAGAGAAAGCTGCTTTCGAGCGCACGAAATCCCTTCGCGCGGCTTGGGCCGAAAAACTGGACCAGGCGCTCAAGGCCATTAACGCGGGCGACTTCAGCCCGGCCGTCATGGCGCAATTTTTGAACGCTGTAAATAGAGAAGGTGAAACCGCCATCAAGTCGATGGTCGAATACCGTGACACTCAGGTCAAGCAGGCGAAAGACGCCTTTACGACTGCGGAAATCCGCTACCGCAACGATCTCATAGCGTTTGTATTGGTTATTGTGTCGGGCTTGTTGTTGGCCGTGGGGTTTGGCATCGTCCTGATTCGCTCCATCTCGCGCTCACTGGGTCACGCGGTGGACATCTCCAATGCCGTGGCACTTGGCGACCTGAGTCAAACCATTCATCCTAGAAACCGCAGTTGACCGCTCATTTCCGCTTGCAAGGCCGCATGAACACTCACTTCTGTACCCACGCACGAGTTCACCTTTTGGGTGACAGCGCTACGTGCCCGATTGAGCCGCCCTGGCGCGCTCTGGCGGCGTTGCTCCTCCTTGCGGGCAGTAGCCCGCCGCGTTGTCACGCCTTGCCAGAACACCCCATGACGACCCACTCGGGCACGTCCAACTGCGGTTTCTAGGTTCATTCGCAAGGCGGGGATGAAGTGGCCCAACTGCTAATGGCGCTGGCGGCGATGCAGGAGAACCTGGCCAAAGTCGTCTCCACCGTACGTATTGGTTCAGAAAGTGTGGCCACTGCCAGCGCGCAGATTGCTTCCGGTAACCACGACCTGTCGGCCCGTACGGAACAACAGGCCAGCGCGCTGGAAGAAACCGCCGCTTCAATGGAACAGCTCAGCGCCACCGTCAAGCAAAACGCCGACAGCGCCGCCCAAGCCAACCAACTGGCGCTGAACGCCAGCATCACCGCCATCAAGGGTGGCGCGGTGGTGGCGCAGGTGGTGGACACCATGAAGGGCATCAATGACTCGTCCAAAAAGATCTCCGACATCATCAGCGTCATCGACGGCATCGCCTTCCAGACCAACATCCTGGCGCTCAACGCGGCGGTAGAGGCAGCGCGCGCTGGGGAACAGGGCCGCGGTTTTGCCGTGGTTGCCTCTGAAGTGCGCTCCCTGGCCGGGCGCTCGGCGGAGGCCGCCAAGGAAATCAAGAGCCTGATCAATGCCAGCGTGGAGCGGGTGGCGCAGGGCACCATGCTGGTCGATCAGGCTGGCACGACCATGACCGAAGTCGTGAGTTCCATCAAACGCGTAACCGACCTCATGGGCGAGATCAGTGCCGCCAGCAACGAACAGGCCCAAGGGGTGGCGCAGGTGGGTGAAGCTGTCGTGCAAATGGACCAGGTAACGCAGCAAAACGCCGCATTGGTCGAAGAAATGGCCGCCGCCGCCAGCAGCCTGAAGGCGCAGACGCAAGACCTGGTCGGCACGGTGGCGGTGTTCAAACTGTCGTCCGGTGCCGCCCAGCCTCGACATGCAACAACAACAACAGCCGCCACCGCTGCCGTGCGATCAGCGCCAGCCCAGAGCCTGGCCTTCAACGGCACTGAGCAACGCATCAACAAGGGATCCAAGAGCGCCACCCACAAACCCAAGGCGCTGGCGCATGCGCCCACCACCAAGCCACCCCGCCAGCGTACCCCCGCAACCGGGGACGACGAATGGACCAGCTTTTGACAGGTGACCAAGCATTAACCCGAGAATTATCCCCATGAGAACCAACCTTCCGGTGACGCAACACGAGTACCCGTTCCCAAGCACTGAGACGCTGCTGTCCACCACGGATACCGCAAGCCTCATCACCTACGTCAATGCCGCCTTCAGTCGTACCAGTGGCTATAGCACCGATGAGTTGATGGGTCAGCCGCACAACCTGGTGCGCCATCCGGACATGCCGGTCGAGGCCTTTGCCGACATGTGGCGCAGCCTGCAAGAAGGTCAGTCCTGGCGGGCGCTGGTCAAGAACCGCCGCCAGGACGGCGACCACTACTGGGTCTGCGCCAACGCGGCGCCGATGCGCCGCAATGGCCAGGTGGTGGGCTATCTGTCGGTGCGGGTCAAGCCGTCGCGTGCTGAAGTAGAGGCCGCCGAAAAGCTGTACGCACGCTTCAAGGCCGGAAGTGCCGCAGGACTCGCGTTCCACCGCGGCCTGATCGTGCGCAGCGGTCTCATGCGCTGGGCCAGCGCACTGCAACTGCTGCCCACGGCTTGGCGCGTGCGCCTGCCCTTGCTGGCGGTAGGCGCAGCCATGGGAGGCGCCTTGTCGTTTTCAGGGCTGGCGGGCGTTGCCCTGGCCGCCATGGGAGCCGCCGTGGCCGCCAGCTTGCTGCTGGCGGACTGGTTCATCGAGGCGCAGATTACCTCGCCCCTGGGAAAAATTCTGGGCGTGGCCCAACAGGTGGCCAGCGGGGAAGCAGGCGAAGACCTGAACCTCAACCGCTGCGACGAGCTCGGGCTGATTGCGCGCGCCATCAATCAGGCGGGGCTGAACTTGCAGTCCCTGGTGGCGGATGTGTACGAGCAGGTATCGGGCGTGCAGGTGGCCAGCCAGGAGATTGCCGCCGCGAGCAATGACTTGTCCAGCCGAACCGAACAAACGGCGTCCAATCTGGAGCAGACAGCGGCTGCCATGGAGCAACAGACCGCGTCCGTCCGTCAGAATTCAGACACGGCGCAACAAGCCAGCCAGGTGGTCAACAACGCCACGCAAGTGGCCGCCAAGGGCGGTGAGGCCGTGGCCAATGTGGTGTCCACGATGGCGCTGATCTCGCATTCAAGCCGCAAAATCGCCGACATCATCGGCGTCATTGACGGCATTGCCTTTCAGACCAACATCCTGGCCCTCAATGCCGCCGTCGAGGCGGCCCGTGCCGGGGAGCAAGGGCGCGGCTTTGCCGTGGTGGCCACCGAGGTGCGCAGTCTGGCCGGGCGTTCGGCGGCCGCGGCCAAGGAAATCAAGGGCCTGATTGATGACTCGGTAAAAACCGTCGAAAGCGGCTCCAGACTGGTTGCGCAGGCCGGTCAGACCATGACCGAGTTGGTGAGTCAGGTCAGACGAGTCAATGACTTGATCGCTGAAATTACCGTGGCCTCCAAGGAACAAACACTCGGGATTTCACAGGTCGGCCAGGCCGTGGCCCAGCTCGACGAAATGACGCAGCAAAATGCCGCCATGGTCGAGCAAAGCAGTGCCGCCGCCAACAGCCTGAGCGATCAGGCGCAGCGGCTGGTGGACGCGGTGAAAGTGTTCTCGGTGTAGGAAACCAAAACAACTGACTGGCGGGCGACCATGCACAACCCAGACCCAAACCCTCACGCGGCCCCTGATGCGAACATGGCTCATCTCGTCAATGCCTTGCATAACCCCTTGCACACAAGCATCCACACAGGACTTCCAAAATGATCATGCAACGCATTGCAGATGTGGTCTGGCACCGCCTGTCCGGCCTGATACCGGGGGAACTCAAACAGGCGGAACTGGCCTGGCTGGCGTCACCCCATCGGCACATGAGCTTGCTGACGCGGCGCCGCGCAACCATGATCGTCGACCGGGTGCGCCTGTTCGCATTCTTGTTCGCGGTACTGACGCCGCTCTGGAGCCTGGTCGACTTGGTCGTCTTCCCTTTTCCGCTGTGGCTCAACCTGGCCCTGATGCGGCTGATAGCCTGTGCGGCGTTCGTCAGCCTGTTGCTGTATTACCGGCCCAGCGGCGACCTGTTCGATGCCTATCGCGCGATGGCGCTGCTGTTTGCCATTCCGACCGTTTTTTATGTCGCCTCCTACACGCTGCTCGGCCACTACCAGTTGGCCGGCATCTCGGCCGCCATCGGCACCGGTTATGCCTTTTTGCCGTTCGTGCTGCTGGCCGGACTGGCTATCTTTCCGCTCACCCTGCTGGAGAGCCTGGTCATTGCCAGCCCGATCCTGATCGCCCAAGTCATCGCCGGCTCGCTGCGTTGGGCCATTCTGGACTGGCCGTCGTTTGCTGGCGCTTTCTGGCTGCTGGTGCTGATCACCGGCGTCTCCACGCTGGCCGGCATGAGCCAACTGGCGTTCATGATTGCGCTGGTGCGCCAGGCCATCCACGACCCCCTGACCGGGGTTTTTTCGCGCAGCAGCGGCGAGGAAGTGCTGGACCTGCAGTTCACCATCGCCAGCCGCAGCAATGCAACGCTGTCGGTTGCCTTCATCGACCTGGACCACTTCAAAAACATCAACGACAGGTTCGGTCACGAAGCGGGCGACAAGGCACTGCTCGACATGACCGGCATCGTCAGCAGCAGTCTGCGCCATGGCGACATGCTGGTGCGCTGGGGCGGCGAGGAATTTCTGCTGATCATGCCCAACACCGATCTGATTCAGGCGCAAGCAGCGCTGCTGCGCATGCGCAGCATTGGTTTTGGCCTGCGCCCCGACCGCACGCCGCTGACATCCAGTATCGGTATCGCTGAGCGCAGCGTCGATCAGGTCAAAGACTGGAAAGCGTTGGTCGATCTAGCCGACCAGCGCATGTACCAGGCCAAACAAGGTGGGCGCGATCGGATCGTGGGCAGGCCGGGTGGTTGACCGGGGCAAGCTGCGCGTGTTGCGGGGCTTGCAAAACACCTCGCAAGACTGTAAATTATCCTTCAAATAACTGCTTTATACAAAAAGAAGGATAAATGTATTCGCCAATTTCAAACGTCCAGGCAAAATCGGTTATTGATTCGGAACAGTTGCACGCCGCCTTCAGGGATACCCAACTGAAAAGCCAGGACTACACCAGTGGCATGCACTGGAAGACGGTGTCTGGGAAGGAATACCTCTATCGCACATTGGATAGGAAGGGTAACGCCAAGTCGTTGGGCCCCAGGTCTGCAGCGACTGAAGAAGTGCTCCTGAAATTCACAGAACGAAAAAAAGAGCTTTCCGAGCGGCTCTCGTCGCTCAAGGAGCAGCTCCGCGTTCAGGCCAAAGTCAATGCAGCGCACCGCGTGGGGCACGTTCCCAACCAAGTGGCCGATATCTGCGTGGAGTTGGACCGCGCCCATCTTTTGGAGACAAACATTACGGTGATAGGCACCAATGCCATGCACGTCTATGAGGCCATGGCTGGCGTGCGCTTCCCTTCGGACATCCTGGCAACGGTGGACATCGACCTGCTGTGGAATCACACTTCCAAGCTGGGCCCGGCTTTAACCGAGAACATCAAGGAGGGCGGGCTTCTTGGCCTGCTCAGGCGAGCGGACCGCAGCTACGAAATCCAGGCCAACCAGCGCTTCAGGGCTGTGTCCAAGACAGGCTACATGGTTGACCTGATCCGCCAGATGCCAGACCCGCCTTGGGCCGACGAGCCGGACCGCTTTTTTGGGAGCGACCTCGTGGCCACTGACATCTGGAACATGAAGTGGCTCCTTGGCGCCCCACGGGTGATGCAGCCCGTCGTTGCCAATGACGGTCGGGTCTTCATGATGTCCGCACCTGATCCGCGGGCATTTGCCATGTTCAAGCTCTGGCTATGCACCGCAGAGGATCGAGAGCCTATGAAAAAGCCCCGTGATGCCTTGCAGGCTCAAACAGTGATCCGTCTGGTCGAAGATCGCCTGCCCCACCTGGCGCGCAACTGGTCGGCATTGAAGTCATTCCCTTTGGATATTGTCAATCAGACAATGGTGCAGGTTGAACGCGAACGCCAGCGGGGCGGGTAAGGCCTAACGAGTAAGGTTAGATCGTGCGAAGCCACGATCTGAACCGTTTGTTGGACGAGCCCGGTTCAAGCCGCAACGGCCTCGACTCCCTGAAAATATCTTTTCCCGTCGCACCGCTTGCAAGGGGCCTTG
>JAKFXU010000020.1 GCA_021731215.1 Rhodoferax sp. | reverse complement strand
CCTAGAAACCGCAGTTGGACGTACCCGAGTGGGTCGTCATGGGGTGTTCTGGCAAGGCGTGACAACGCGGCGGGCTACTGCCCGCAAGGCGGAGCAACGCCGCCAGAGCGCCCCAGGGCGGCTCAAACGGGTACGTAGCGCTGTCACCCAAAAGGTGAGCTCGTTCGTGAGTACAAAAGTGAGCGTTCATGCGGTGTGCCAAGCGAAACGAAGCGGTCAACTGCGGTTTCTAGGATGATCTGTCCCACCAAGAAGCAAAAAGGAATATCTAAATGGTTAGCAAAAAACCCAAGGGCCTGGGCCGCGGACTCGAGGCCTTGCTCGGGCCCAAGGTGAGCGAAGCTGCCGGCACTGACAACGCCGGCAGCAACGCCGGCCTGCCGGCCTCGCTGTGGCTGATCGACATGGTGGCCGGCCAGTACCAGCCGCGCACCCGCATGGACGAGGGCGCCCTCTACGAGTTGGCCGAATCGATCAAGGTGCAGGGCATCCTGCAACCGATTCTGGTGCGTCAGTTGCAGGACGGCGCGAACCAGGGCAAGTACGAGATCATCGCCGGCGAGCGCCGCTTTCGGGCCGCCAAGCTGGCCGGGCTGGAGCAGGTGCCGGTGCTGGTGCGCGATGTGCCCAACGAGGCCGCCGCCGCGATGGCGCTGATTGAGAATATTCAGCGCGAAAACCTCAACCCGCTGGAAGAAGCGCAAGGCCTGCAACGCCTGATCAAGGAGTTTGGGCTCACTCACGAGCAGACGGCGCAGGCCGTGGGCCGTTCCCGCAGCGCCGCCAGCAACCTGCTGCGCCTGCTCAACCTGGCCGAGCCGGTGCAAACCATGCTGATGGCGGGCGACCTCGACATGGGCCACGCGCGCGCGCTGCTGGCGCTGGACCGGGCCAGCCAGATCAGCGCCGGCAGCCAGATCGTGGCCCGCAAAATGTCGGTGCGCGAGGCCGAGAGCCTGGTGAAAAAGCTCAGCGCCGAGTTCACGCTGACCTCGACCAAGCCCAAAAAGGAAAAGTCGCGCGACCTGAAACGGGTCGAAGAAGAGCTGTCCGACCTGCTCACCGCCGAGGTTGAGGTGCGGGTGAAAAAGCGCGTCAAGCGGGCCGGGCGGCTGGAGGAAATGGGCGAGCTCAGCATCCAGTTTGGCTCGCTCGATGAGCTCAATGGCCTGATTGACCGGCTGACCCGCAGCGCCACCCGCTAGCGGCGCCGGACTGACCGCCAGCACGCCCGCGTGAGCCCCGCCGCCCTGTTTGCCCGCCTGCCCTGGCCCTTGCCGGCCCTGTTGGCGTGGGGCGGCGCCTGGGCGCTGTTCTTGGCTTTGCCGCGCCTGGGCCTGGCGCCCTGGCTGGCGCTGGCCCTGGCCTCGGCCTTCGGCATCGGCTTGAGCGTGCTGGCCGGCAGCTGGTGGCGCCGCGCCCTGATCGGCCTGGGCTTCCCCCTGTCGCTGGCGCTGTCGGGGCTGGCGGTGGTGCCGGCCTGGGCCTGGTTGTTGCCGCTGCTGTTGCTGTTGCTGCTTTATCCCTTGAGCGCCTGGCGCGACGCGCCGCTGTTCCCGACCCCGGCGCAGGCGCTGCGCGAGCTCGCGGCGCACGCCCCGCTGCCCGCTGGCGCGCTGGTGCTCGACGCCGGTTGCGGCCTGGGCGACGGACTCAAGGCCTTGCGCGCGGCCTACCCGCAAGCACAACTGCATGGCCTCGAAGGCAGTTGGCCGCTGCGCGCCATCAGTGCCTTGCGCTGTCCCTGGGCCTGCATCCGCCAGGGCGATATCTGGCGCGCCGACTGGCGAGCCTACGCCCTGGTCTACTTGTTTCAGCGGCCCGAGAGCCTGCCACGCGCCGTCGCCAAGGCCCGGGTCGAACTCCAACCCGGCGCCTGGCTGGTGAGTCTGGAGTTCGAGGCGCCAGCGCTGCAGCCGCAGGCAAGCCTGCGTACAGCCGATGGCCACACCGTTTGGTTGTACCGCGCCCCGTTTTCGCCGCGCCGGGACGGCACGCCGCCGACCCCCGCAGAAAT
Organism: Rhodoferax sp.; assembly: GCA_021731215.1. Lineage (GTDB taxonomy): Bacteria > Pseudomonadota > Gammaproteobacteria > Burkholderiales > Burkholderiaceae_C > Rhodoferax. The sequence goes on along the minus strand of JAKFXU010000020.1, from coordinate 7,774 downwards.
CACACCAGCTTGGCCCCAGTCGCCTAAACTGACGGTCTGAGACTATTTGACGAGGGGAGCCTATTTTGAATTCACCCGACAGCAGCCCACCGACCGAAGCCCAGGGCGTGCGCGCCGCCATGGCGGTGGCGGTTTTTGCCCTGGCCACACTGGCCGAAACGCGCGACTCCGACACCGGCAAGCACATTCTGCGGGTCCAGCATTACGTGCGCACGCTGGCGCAGCGGGTCAAGGGGAATGCGCGCTTTGCCGCGGTTTTGACCGAGTCGTATGCCGAGGCGCTGTTTCAGGCGGTGCCCCTGTACGACATGGGCACCATCGGCATCGCGGACCGGATCCTGCTCAAACCCGGCCGCCTGAGCGCGGCCGAGTTCGAGGTCATGAAAACCCACACCACGCTGGCGCACGAGGCCCTCGCGCAGGCCGAGCAAACCCTGGGTTATTGCGCGCCGCTGCTGCAGACGGTCAAGGAACTGGCGTTCTGCCACCATGAAAAATGGGACGGCAGCGGCTACCCGCAAGGGCTGTCGGGCGATCAAATTCCGTTGTCGGCGCGCCTGGTCGCCGTCGCCGACGTCTACGACGCGCTGATCTCCGAGCGCGTCTACAAGTCAGGCGTGCCGCATGACCAGGCGGTGGCCATCATCTTCCAGGGGCGTGCCAGCCACTTCGATCCCGATTTGGTTGATGCCTTCATTGAAATCCAGGACGAGTTCCAGGCCATCGCCGAGCGCTACGCCGACACCGAGCAGGACATGCAAAAGAAGATCGACTACCTGGCCAACGCCATCGCCGAGGACGCTGAGCTGCCGGCGTTCTAAAGCGTAAAAATCTTGCCCGGATTCATGATGTTTTTCGGGTCCAGCGCGCGCTTGATGCTGCGCATCATGTCCACCGCACCGGCGCCGGTTTCGCTCACCAAAAAATCCATCTTGTGCAGGCCCACGCCATGCTCGCCGGTGCAGGTGCCCTCGAGCTTGAGCGCGCGTGCCACCAGCGCGTGATTGAGCCGCTCGGCAATGGCCCGCTCTTCGGGTTTGCCGGGGTCAATCAGGTAGCCGAAGTGGAAATTGCCGTCGCCGACATGGCCGACCAGAAAGTAGGGCAGGCCGCTGGCGTCGGCCTCAGTCACCGAATCGAGCAGGCAGTCGGCCAGGCGCGAAATCGGCACGCAGGTGTCGGTTGAAATGGCGCGGCAACCGGGCTTGGACTGGAGCGCGCCAAAGTAGGCGTTGTGCCGGGCCGTCCACAGGCGCGTGCGCTCCTCCGGTGTGGTGGCCCACTCGAAGGCGTTGCCGCCCAGCTCGCTGGCGATCTCCTGCACCAGTTCGGCTTGCTCTTTCACGCCGCTGGGCGAGCCATGAAACTCCATCAGCAGCATCGGTTCTTCGCGCAGGCTCAAGTGGGCGTAGGCGTTGACCATGCGCACGGTGCCGGCGTCGATTAGCTCGACCCGCGCAATCGGAATGCCCAGCTGGATGATCTGAATCGTGGTGCGCACGGCGGCCTCGATGCTGGGGAAGGAGCAGATCGCCGCCGAGATCGCCTCGGGCAGCGGGTACAGCCGCACCGTCACTTCGGTGATCACGCCCAGCGTGCCTTCGCTACCCACCAGCAGGCGCGTCAGGTCGTAGCCGGCACTGCTTTTCTTGGCCCGCGTGCCGGTGCGGATGACCTCGCCGCTGGCCGTTACCACCTCCAGTGCCAGCACGTTCTCGCGCATGGTGCCGTAGCGCACCGCGTTGGTGCCGCTGGCGCGGGTGGCGCTCATGCCGCCCAGCGTGGCATCGGCGCCGGGGTCGATCGGGAAGAACAGGCCGGTGGACTTGACCGCCTCGTTCAGTTGTTTGCGCGTGACGCCGGCCTGCACCGTCACCGTCAGGTCCTCGGCGTTGATGGCCAGCACCTGGTTCATGCGGCCCAGATCGAGGCTGATGCCGCCCTGCACCGCCAGCAAATGGCCTTCCAGCGAGGTGCCGACGCCAAAGGCAATCACCGGCACGCTGTAGTCACTGGCCAGTTGCACGGCGGCCGCCACGTCGGCCGTGCTTTCGGCAAACACCACGGCGGCCGGCGGCGGCGCTGCAAAAGACGACTCGTCGCGCCCGTGCTGTTCGCGCACCACCAGAGCGGTGGAACAGCGTTCGGCAAAGCGCTCTTTTAAAGCGTCGAGCAGCGCCTGTGGCACTTCGCGCTGACAGATGTCGGGGACCAGGTGGGCGGCGGGAGCGTTCATGGCGTGGTTTCCGGTAAGCAGGTGAGGGCAGCGCGGCGCTGCGGACGGTCTCGCAGTTTAGTCAGTTGCGGATGGCCCCGTTGATGGTCATGCAAAAGGAGGAAACTTTGCTGCAACAATAGCCCGTCTACAGGAGAATTTTCATGGGACAAAGACTGACACAAATTGCCACCCGCACCGGCGACAACGGCACTACCGGTCTCGGCGACAACACCCGCGTCTCCAAAGACAGTCTGCGCGTGCATGCCATGGGCGACGTGGACGAACTGAACTCCAGCATTGGCGTCTTGCTGTGCGAAGACATGCCGCAGAGCGTGCGCCTACTTTTGGTGGAAATTCAGCACCAGCTCTTCAACCTTGGCGGCGAGCTGTCGATCCCCGGCTATGAGCTGCTCAAGCCGCAAGCGGTGCTGGCGCTCGATGCCGCGCTGGCCGAGCACAACGCAGCACTGCCGCGCCTGCAGGAATTCATCCTGCCGGCCGGCAGCCGCGCCGCCTCCCTGGCCCATGTCTGCCGCACCGTGGCGCGCCGCGCCGAGCGCGCGGTGGTGGCGCTGGAACGCCAGGAGACCTTGAAAGACACGCCGCGCCAGTATCTCAATCGTTTGTCGGACCTGATGTTTGTGCTGGCGCGCGTGCTCAATCGCTACCGCCCCGACGGCACGGCGGGGGACGACGTGTACTGGCACAGCGAGCGCCTCGCGCGGGCGGCCACGCAATAGGCCAGCAGTTGGCGCAAGGCTGGCGCCCAGGCGCTTGCACGACCGTGCCAAGTCGCGCTACCCTTGGCCCATGAGCCAAGCCAAAACCCCGCCCTACCTGCCCCAAATTCGCCTGTATCAAAACTGGCTGCGCGAGGAGCGCGGCCTGTCGTTTGATTCGTATGACGCCCTGTGGCGCTGGTCCACCACTGACCTGAACGGGTTTTGGCAAAGCATCTGGGATTATTTCGAGTTGCAGTCGCCCACGCCGCACCGCGTGGTGTGTGACGGCGCGCCCATGCCCAACACGCAATGGTTTGTCGGGGCCCAGGTCAATTACGCGCAGCAGGTGCTGCGCCACGTGGACGCCGCCGATGCCGCCGACTGTGCTGCCGTCATCAGCCACAATGAAAAAAGCCTGGGCACGTCTGCCGCCCGGCATTTGAGCTGGCCCGAGTTGCGCCGCCAGGTGGCCTCGCTGGCCTTGCACCTACAGGCCCAGGGTGTGCAGCCCGGCGACCGGGTGGCCGCCTACCTGCCCAATGCGCCTGAGGCCATGGTGGCGTTTCTGGCGACGGTGAGCATCGGTGGCGTGTGGAGCATTTGCGCGCCCGACATGGGCACCAACGCGGTGCTGGACCGCTTCCGGCAAATCGAGCCCAAGGTGCTGATCGCCTGCGACGGGGTGACCTATGGCGGGCGTGACATTGACCGCACCGCAGTGCTGGCCGAGTTGTGTGCGGCACTGCCTTCGGTGCGGCATGTGATCCTGCAGCACAACCTGGAGCTGGCTGCGGATGCTATTAAAACAACCGCTAATTGCGAAGATTTCACGGCGGCTACAGCCAGAAACGATGCTCAAACTTCAGCGTTTGAGCCACTCTGGCTGGCGTTTGAGCACCCCTTGTGGATTGTCTATTCCAGCGGCACCACCGGCCTGCCCAAGCCCATCGTGCACGGCCACGGCGGCACCGTGCTGGTGGCGCTGGCGCTCAAGTGCCTGCATAACGACGTCGGCTGCAGCTACGCCTCCAACTCGCTGGGCGAGCGCTATCACTGGTACAGCGCCACCGGCTGGGTGATGTGGAACGCGCAACTCAGCGGCCTGCTCAGTGGCACCACCTGCTGCATTTTTGACGGCAACCCGGGCGGTCGCAGCGTGGACGGTGCAGGCAACAAGCAAGCCCCCGACTGGAGCACGCTGTGGCGTTTTGCGGCTGAGTTGGACGTCACCTTTTTTGGCGCCGGCGCCGCGTTTTATGCCAACTGCATGAAGGCGGGTGTGGACTTGGGCGAATGCGGCGACCTGTCCCGCGTGCGCGCGCTGGGCAGCACCGGCTCGCCCCTGAGCGTCGAGGCGCAAGCCTGGGGCACGGAACAATTCGCAAAAATTGGAACACCTGACATCTGGTGGTGCAATATCTCGGGCGGCACCGACTTCTGTGGCGCCTTCATCGGTGGCAACCGCGAACTGCCCCAGGTAGCCGGTGAAATGCAGTGCCGCCTGCTGGGCTGCGCGGTCGAGGCCTGGAACGAGCAGGGGCAGCCGGTGCTTGACGCGGTGGGCGAGCTGGTGTGCACCCAGCCGATTCCCAGCATGCCGCTGTATTTCTGGGGCGATGCCGGCCAGCAGCGCTACCTGGCCAGCTACTTCGACATGTACCCCGGTGTCTGGCGCCACGGTGACTGGCTCAAGGTCGCCCGCAACGGCGGCTGCATCATCTACGGCCGCAGTGACGCCACCATCAACCGCCACGGCCTGCGCATGGGCACCAGCGAGCTTTACAGCGCGGTCGAAGCCCTGCCCGAGGTGCTGGACTCGATGGTGGTTGACCTCGAATACCTGGGGCGTGAGAGTTACATGCCGCTGTTCGTGGTGCTGCGCGAGGGACTGACGCTCAATGAGGCCGTGCGCAGCAAACTGGTGGACGCCATCAAAACCGCGCTGTCGCCGCGCTTCGTGCCCAACGAAATCTTTCAGGTGGCGCAGATTCCGCGCACCCTGTCGGGCAAGAAGCAGGAGCTGCCGATCAAGAAGCTGCTGTTGGGCCAGCCGCTGGAGCAGGTGGTCAATCGCGAGGCCATGGCCAATCCGGGCTGTCTGGATTGGTATGTGGCGCTGGCGCGGGCGCGTCGGGGCTAACGGGCATGACTTCGAAAGGCGCCCCAAAAACATGAAAGTCCTGCCCGTTTTCCCTCACCCCCAACCCCTCCCGTGCTCGGGCGAGGGGAGCGAAGTGAGCCGCTGCCCGACTTTCACGTTAAAGCGGCAGGCCAGTTGCGTTATGTCGGGATCGCCGCGATGGGCTTGAGCGGCGTGCCAAATCTCTCGCGCAGCGGCTTATGGCCCAAGGGTGGGAACTCGATCAGTTTCTCGGGCACCTGGCGCTCCGGGAGGTGATCGAGCAGGTGGTTGATCAACATGAGTCGGCCGCGCCGCTGATCGTTGAAATCGACCAGGGTCCAGGGTGACTGCGCGGTGTGGGTGGCTTTCAGCATCGCATCGCGCGCACGGCCGTAGTCGGCGTACTTCTCCCTGGCCTGCAGGTCAATCGGGCTGAGCTTCCAGCGCTTGAGCGGGTCGGCCAGGCGCTCGGCGAAACGCTCTTCCTGCTGCGCCTGGTCGACCGTGAGCCAGTACTTGAAGAGCAGGATGCCATCGTCGATCAGCATCTGCTCAAACACCGGCGCCTGCTTCAGAAAGGCCTTGGTCTCGCCTTCGGAGCAGAAGCCCATCACGCGCTCGACGCCGGCGCGGTTGTACCAACTGCGATCGAACAGCACGATCTCGCCAGCCGCCGGCAGGTGCGCCGCGTAGCGTTGGAAATACCATTGCGTCTGCTCGCGCTCGCCCGGCTTGGCCAATGCCACGGTGTGGCATTGGCGCGGGTTCAGGGTCTCGGTCATCGCGCTGATGACGCCACCCTTGCCGGCGGTGTCGCGCCCCTCGATCACCACCACCAGGCGCTTGCCGGTGTGCTGCAGCCAGCGCGCCACGTCGTTGAGCTCAAGCTGCAAGGGCGCGAGCTGGTCATAGTACTCATTCTTGCCGAGCTTGTCAGTCTTGCTGTTTTTCAACTTTTTCATCTGCGCATCGTAGCGCAGTGCTTCAGGCGGAGATCGCCAACCTGACGAAAATGAAATGCTTGCGTCACTCATGCGACAGGGCCAAAGTCGCAAGTTGTTCTCAAGTTGCCAGAAGGAACACGATTCATGAAGGCCCGATGCGCGTCTTCGCCACGCTCCTAGCGGCCGAGCTCAGGGCGCCGGCTGCTTGGTCGCCACGAGGATCTGAAAGTTGCCGAAGAACACGGTGTGACGCTCGCAAGTAAAGCCACCCTGGGCCGCCAGCAGCTTGAGCGGGTCGTGCGTGTCCCACAGCGCCAGCCCGAGCGGCTCGAAGACCTTGAAGTAAGTCCAACTCAGCGCGCGCAGCACCCACGGACTGGGGCGATGGAATTCGGCCAGATAGAGCTTGCCGCCCGGTGCCAGCACCCGCCCGGCCTCGCGCAAGGCCTCGTCTTTGAGCGCGTGCGGCAGTTCGTGCAGCAGAAAAAAGATGACATTGACGGCGACCGAGCCGTCCGCCTGCTTCATCGCGGTGGCGTTTTCTTGCAGAAATTGGAGTTGCCCGGCGTAGTCGCTCACCTTGGTGTGGGCGTGGTCCAGTTCATTCTGAATGATGTCGGCAATCAGCACGCGCCGCGCGCCCGACTCGATGGCCGCCGTCACCACGCGCGGAATCACATTGCCAAAGGCGCAGGAGGTGATCAGCACGTCCTTGCCGCCCAAGTCGGTCTGGTGCAGCCCGCTGGTGATGGCGGACACCAGGCGGTCGTACTGAAACAGCAGAATGGCGGCGATGAGCGGCTGAAAATCAACAAAGCGAATCAGCCGCATATTGGAGTAAAGCGGGTAGACGTGGGCCGCATCCTCGCCGGAACGACCCAGGGCGGCGCGCATGATCAAGGCGCCGCGCGTCATCGTGAAGAAGAACAGGGCGGTGCTGGCGAGCACGAAAACCAGGGCATATGCGGTATACAAGAACCAGGCCGGCATGTCTTTCCTTTGGGGCTTATGAGGGGCTTGTTGGAACAAATAAGGGGCAGGCAAATCGGCAGGCCCAAGGACTCCCGAGCGCCAGATTCGAGACCATTATCCACGGGCTGGTGCCGGCCAGGCAGCCACGCTTGCCCCGCCTTGGTGCGCAGGCGGTACAAACCCTGATGATATTGTTGGCACGAAACTGGCGTGTGTCGCTAGAATAACTTGACCGATTGGTTAGCTTCTACTTGGTGCTGTCGCCCTCCATTTTTGCGTGTCAATGAAAAATCCTGAAGTGTCGTCAAGATCGTCGGCTGCCACCCCGTTGCTCGCCCCATTGGCCACCGCTGCCGCCAGCGCGCGGCTGGCGGTCGAAGTGCGCAACGCCAGTGTCATCTACCAGACCGCCGATTCACCGGTGCATGCCCTTAGCGACATTGATCTGGAAATTCGCGAAGGCGAGTTCGTCGCGCTGATTGGCCCCTCGGGCTGCGGCAAGACCACCTTGATGCGTGTGATTGCCGACCTGGAACAGATCAGCGCCGGCCAGGTGCTGGTCAATGGCGTCAGCCCGCATCAGGCACGGCTGGCGCGCTCCTACGGTTACGTCTTTCAGGCGCCGGCGCTGTTTCCGTGGCGCACGGTGCTGGCCAACGTCACCTTGCCGCTGCAGATTCAGGGTCGCTCCAAAGCCGAAAGCAAGGCCGTTGCGCTGGAGCATCTGGCGCGCGTCGGTCTGACCGGCTTCGAGAGCAAGTACCCCTGGCAACTGTCGGGCGGCATGCAGCAGCGC
>JAKFXU010000463.1 GCA_021731215.1 Rhodoferax sp. | reverse complement strand
CTCGTGCGTGGGTACAGAAGTGAGTGTTCATGCGGCCTTGCAAGCGGAAATGAGCGGTCAACTGCGGTTTCTAGGTTGAATCCCGGTTCGGTACAGGGGTATGGATTTTTTTGCTGGTTTCATGCCAGCGCTCATGCCGCCAGTTGGAAAGCGTGCGATGCCAGAGGAGCATGCGACTCCAGCAAAAAGCCGCGCAACTCGTCCGCAGTCGCTTCCTGTTTGACCCGCATCGCGTGGTCGCGGATGCGCGCCAGCACGCGGCCAGTCAGCGCATCGTCGTCCAATACGACACCCAACAGGCCGTAGGCCTGGCGCACCGCCTGCGAACCGGAATGCTTGCCCAGCACCGTGCGCCGCTGGCGGCCCAGTTCGGACGGGTCGAAACTTTCGTAGGTGGCGGCATTCTTCAGCAGGCCATCGATGTGGATGCCGGACTCATGGGTGAACACGGCCTCGCCCACGATGCTCTTGTTGAAGGCGACCTGGCGCCCCGAGGCGCGCGCCACCAGGCGCGAGATCGACACCAGCGCCTGCGTGTCGACGCCGGTCTCGGCATGGTGCAGGTGGCGCACGCCCATCACCACCTCCTCCAGCGCGGCATTGCCGGCGCGCTCCCCGAGGCCGTTGACCGTGGTGTTGGCGTGGGTGGCGCCGGCACGCAGCGCAGCCAGCGTGTTGGCGGTGGCCAGGCCCAGGTCGTTGTGGGCGTGGATTTCGATCTCCATGTCCACCGCCTCGCGCAGCCGCGCAATCGCCTCGAAGGTGGTGAAGGGGTCCAGCACGCCCAGCGTGTCGGCAAAACGCACGCGGCTGGCGCCACAGTCCTCGGCGCGGCGGGCGACCTGGGCCAGAAAGCCGGCATCGGCGCGCGACGCATCCTCGGCCCCGAGCGAAATCTTGCGGCCGCTGGCAACCGCTTGTTCGATCACGCGCGTGACCTGGGTCAGCACCCACTCGCGCGATTGGCGCAGCTTGTGGCGCAGGTGAATGTCCGACACCGGAATCGAGAGGTGAACAATGTCGGCCTGGCAGCGCAAGGCACTGGCCAGGTCGCCTTCGGTCAGGCGGCCCCAGACCATCAAGGCGGCGGGCAGCTCCAGCGCGGCGATGGCGTTGATGCAGGCGATCTCTTCCTCGCCCATGGCCGGGATGCCGATCTCCATCTCCGGCACGCCGCCGGCGGCCAGCGCGCAGGCAATGGCGCATTTCTCATCGACCGTGAAGGCAACCCCGGCGGTCTGTTCGCCATCGCGCAGCGTGGTGTCGTTGATGATGAGGTTGAGGGGCATGTTGCGGCGTCCTTTGCGTACCCTTAACGCAAGGTGCATGCCACCTGTTTTTGGCGCTTTTATCGCCCTGAAGGACGGGCTGCGGGGCGCGTTTGTAGGGTCTGGGGCCGCCGGCCTGGCCTATCTTCTAACCGCGCTTGTCGGGAATGTGCTGTTTCGGACAGAGCCGGGTAGATCGGGCCGGCGGGGGCAGAGCCAAAGCGCGGCGTTCGCGCTGACGGTCATGTCAGGCGTCACGCCACTCCGCAAAGGTGATGAGGTTTCCATCCGGGTCGAGAACGGCGAACTCCTTGCTTCCCCAATGTTTTTCATCCAGATGTGCGTTGGGATGCACGATGCCCGCGGCCGTGCAAACAGAGTAAAGGGCAAAGCGGCCTTCGTTGGAGAGTTTTGTCAGTCTTGCATCCAGCAAGCGGGTGCGCGCCATTGCGAGCATGCGCGACACTTCTGCCAGGTTACGCGGCTCGGCCTTGAGTTGGCCAATGCGCAACAAATTCTCAAGTGCGGGCAGGCTCATGAGCGTCCTCCATCAAACTGATCACGGGCTGGGCCAGGACGCGATTAATGAACGAATCAGGCTCACCACGGCGGCGCTCAAATTCTGCCGGCGTATAGCAAACAAGGTTGATCTTGCGGCCCAGTTGGGCCTCCAGCGGTATCAGCAATTCAAGCACCTGACTGAGCCGCAGATTCTCACCCACCAGCATCACGTCGATGTCGCTTTGCGCCGTATCGTTTTGCTTCGCCACCGAGCCAAATAGCCAGGCATCGCGCAAGACCGGCGCCAGCGGCAGCAGCGCTTGGCGCAACAGCGGAGCGGGCCCAAAAGACTTGCGAGCAAGGCTGAGCAATTCCGGGTAGACCGGACTGTCGGGATTGGCTTGAAAGCGGCGCAAATTGCCCTCCCGCTGGCTTGACACCAAGCCAGCATCGGCCAGGCGGTTGAGCTCACGCTGCAAGGACGCACTGCCCAAACCGGTCAAGCGACGCAGTTCGCTCAAATAAAAGCTGCGTGACGGCTAACCAAATAGCCACGAAAACACCCGTGCCTGGCTATCGGTGAACAAGGCAGAAGCAATAGATATTGCCAAATAGTAGCACGATCAAGCCAATATTTGGCATGAAGCCTGCGCTTCAATACGGCGTGCCATCCTTGTGCGCGAACTGCCATTGCCCGTCCTGACCCAAGGCGGCCTGCAAGTCGTCGTCGGGGTAGGTCGCCGTGTCACCGGCGCTGCGGTCGCCTACTTCGAGGTAGAGAACATCGGCGCTGGTCCGGTTCACCAGTTGATGGGCGTCGCCGGTGCCGGCCTTGAAGCCCGCGCACATGCCCGGCGCCAGCGGCGTCTCGCCCTGGTCCGTGATCAGCACCGGGTGGCCTTCGAGCACATAGACGAATTCGTCCTGCTTGGTGTGGGCATGACGCAGCGCGGAGATGGCCCCGGGGACCAGGCGCGTCAGGTTGACGCCGAAATTCGACAAACCGAACAGGTCGCCCAGCGTCCGCTTTTCCCGCCCCGCCATGCGCGATGCAAACGGCTCCGGGTAGTTGGAAGGCTTGGTGCGGGGTGCGGCGTCCAGGGCGGCGATGGCGACGGGGAATTCGATATTCCCTTTGAGCGCTGAATCAGACATGGGCTTGCACCTGCGTGGTGAGCTTTAGGCCTAAGGCGCGGCAGACACGGGCGATGGTGTCAAAGCGCGGTTGGGAGTTGGGGCGCAAGGCCTTGTAAAGCGCCTCGCGCGTCAGGCCCGCCGCGCGGGCTACCTCTGTCATGCCGCGTGCTCGCGCCACCACGCCCAAGGCGTGCATCAACTCGGACGAGTCATCGTCCTCCAACACGATGCTCAGATACGTGGCAATGTCCTCGTCGGACGTCAGGTGCTCAGCCAGATCGAAGTCGGGAAGTTCTTCAACCTTGATTTTCTTGCTCATGTTTGTTCCTTGAAAATGAGGGTGGCAGCGAGCTTTTTGGCGGCGGCAATATCGCTGGCCTGGCTGGACTTGTCGCCGCCGCCCAGCATGACAATCAAAACCGTGCCGTGCTGCACGTAGTACATGCGCCAGCCCGGGCCGAAGAACTCGCGCATCTCAAACACGCCATCGCCCGCCGGCTTGACATCGCCCAAAATGCCGCGTTGCGCCTTGTCCAAACGTACCCCGAGGCGAATCCTCGTCACACGGTCGCGCAGCCCCTCAAACCACTCATCGAATTCGGGTGTGCGCTTGACGTTGAACATGGCGCAATTGTAATCACTTGTTAACGGATTGCCAAGCGCACTACAAACTCAAACCGCTAGCCAATGTTGGCCGGGGCACTGGTTTGGCCGACCACTCACGCCGCCGTGATGAGGGGGCGAGTAGCGACGATCTGGGCGAATCAGGGATTTTGTTGGGGTAAAAGTTGGATTGCAAGACTTGACCCCGTTGCTGCGTTGCTGCGGCCCCAGCACGGCCTGCAGGTCGTCGGCGGGGTAGCTCACCGTGTCACCGGCGCTGCGGTCGCCCACTTCAAGATACAGAACATCGCTGGCGCTGCGATTGACCAGTTGGTGGCCATTGCCGCTGCCGGCCTTGAATCCCGCGCACATGCCGGGCGCCAGCGGCGTCTCGACCTGGTCCGTGATCAGCAGCGGGTGGCCTTCAAGCACATAGACGAATTCATCCTGCCTGCTATGCGCATGGCGCAGCGCGGAACTCGCTCCGGGCAAGAGGCGCGTGAGGTTGACGCCGAAATTGGACAAACCAAACAGATCACCCAAGGGTCGCTTCTCGCGCCCGGTCAGGCGCGACGCAAACGGCTCCGGGTAGTTGGAAGGCTTGCTGCGAAGGGGCGCGTCCAGGGCGGCGATGGCGATGGGGTGTTCGGCGTGGGACATGGGGGACTCCGGGGCTATGGTCTCAAGGATCGAGCGGCGCGGCCGGGTCCGTTGCGGCTTTCTTGCGCGCGCGCAGCATATTGAAGAGGGCCGGCAGGCTCCCAGGATCGATCAGCGCGGGAACCCAGAACCCCATCCATGCGCCTTCCAGGGGACGGCCGCCGCCCCGAAGACACCCCCCAGAAACAGCGTCAGCGAGGCGCCACCGCCGCGTGCGCGCGCCTTGACCAGTTCAGCGATGTTGTTGCCGGCAATCAAGAGCCACATGGCACCAAACAGGGCAAACAGGGCCCAATGAGTCAGGAGTGTGATCGACATGCTTTGCTACTTTTTGTGAGTCAAGGGGTGAAAGTGCTGGCGTGCGAGGGGCTTGGTCCGCAGTGCCGCGTTCAGGGCGGCGAAGCAAATAAGGTTGTCGGGATTCAGCATGGAAACTCCGGGATGTTGTGAGGAACTTGATCGTACGTCTAAAGCGTATAATCATTCATGGAGTACGAGTTTATTGAATCCAGTCTGTTTTCCAAGATGGTGTATGACTATCTCACGGAAGAAGACTACACCGCGTTTCAGCAGTTTTTACTGGAGCACCCCGAGGCCGGGGATGTGGTGCGGGGCTCGGGCGGCGTGCGCAAGGTACGCTGGGCGCGTGCTGGCACGGGAAAGTCAGGCGGGGTGCGGGTGTGCTACTACACACGCAACGCGGCCGGGCAGATTTTGCTGCTGCTGATCTATGCCAAAAGCGTGCGGGTCAGCATTTCTGGCGCGGTGTTGAAACAAATCAAAGAGGTGTTGGACCATGATGACTGATGCAAAACTGAAGGCCCGTGACGCCAAGCGTGACATTGGCGCTGAACTGCTTCAATCCGTGCGTGAAATGAAGGCCGGGCGATGGGCGCGCAAGACCACGTTTGAGCCCTTGGCCGATGGCAGCGTGCGCCGCACCGTGTCGCGTGCCGACGGCACGCTGGAAAAGCAGGAGGTGCTGGTGGGGCTGCAGTGGCAACTGATGGCGGCGCGGGCGCAATCCGGTCTGTCGCAATCCGAGTTCGCCCGCGCCACTGGGGTGTCGGTGCGCACGTTGCAAGAGTGGGAACAGGGCCGCAAGGTACCTAGCGGGGCCGCGCAAAGCCTGCTCAAGCTGATCAGCCGGCACCCGGAGCTGCTGGCTGAATTGGCGGGCTGATTTGAGGTTCGCGGGAATTGGTGCTTCCGAAAATCAGTCTCGCCTCGGTCAGGCCCCGATCCGACTGACAAGAGGAAATTTTTCAGGATGGCGGATGGACTCAACGGCCAAATCAATGTCCAACTCGGGCCAATAGAGATGGTCCGACGATGGATGCTCAACATGAAGAATATTGCCAACCGTGACATCCCTGAACCATGGGAATTCAGCGAACGGCAAAAACAACTCTTCATCGTCCAGCAACAACCAGAAGCCGTGCTGGGAGATATTGGTTACTTCAACTTGAGAAATGTTTGCGCCAAGCGTTGCGGATGTCATTTTCGTGCTCCTGAACCAGGCGAAGGGCCTCATTGATTTGATGCTGAGAAAGACCGACATGCTGGGCAAGCTCAATCACTGGCTCAAGCCAAAATTTGGCTTCACCGTTTTGACCTTGAACATGGACGTGCATTCTCGGTTCTTCCCGTGAGAAAAAGTAAAAACGGAAGCCGCCTTCCCGAAAAACTGTTGGACTCATGCGCTAAATGATACGCGGATGGGCAGCTTGCAGGGGTACTGACTGAACTGGCAAGCTGATTTCAGGCCCGCCTAACGAGTCCTACCGGTTCAGGCACAGCAGCATGGCCGCCAAGACGCGCATCAAGGCCAGGGAAAGCGCCCGCAAAGACGCCAAGGGGCGCCAGCAACACAGGTATCCGGCGAGCCGTTCTGAGGCGCCACAAGCAGGGTGGCTCAATATTCAAACGGCGCCGACTGCCGGGTTCGGCCCTGCTTTTTGCACGCTTTGCTCAGGCAGCCAACAGTTGGCAACGGGAAATACGCGAGAGGGCTTCGCCCATGGTTACGCGCGCGATCGCTGTGTCGTAATTGGCCTGCCCGCGAAGCCACCATCCATCGCTGAGCCCAAAGTACCGGCACAGCCGCAGGTCAGTGTCCGCAGTGATGGCCCGCTTACCTGCCACGATGTCCCCGATTCGTTGAGGGGGGACGCCAATATCTTTGGCCAGGCGGTACTTCGTCAGGCCAAGTGGCTTCAAAAACTCTTCATCCAGCATTTCGCCAGGAGAAACAGGGGGAACAGTGCGCATGCTCAAACTCCTTCAGTGGTAGTCCACGATCTCAACGTTCTTCGGGCCGTCTACAGTCCAAACGAAGCACACGCGCCACTGATCATTGACGCGAATGCTGTGCTGCCCCTTGCGATTTCCCTTCAACGCTTCCAACTGATTGCCAGGGGGTACGCGCAGATCTTCCAAAACTGCAGACCAATCAAGCTGCTCAAGTTTGCGCAGGGCAGGTCGCTCAACGTTTGCCCAGCGACGAACACGTTGTCCAAGGAATAGCGCCTGCGTGTCTTGGCATTTAAAGCTCTTGATCGCCATGTTTGGATATTAACGCTAAACAATAATAACGTCAATCGTTAATATTCACCAAGAGGAATGCGAGGCGTGATGGATGACCATAACAACTCCAGAAAAACCAGCAAGCTGGACAGTCAATGCTCCCGCGCATGATTCCTAGTATGCCGCGGAAACTCCACCGTGATATCGGTATCGCGCAGCTTGACGCAGCAAGCCAGCCGCGACTGCGCGTCCAGCCCCCAGGCATGGTCCATCTGGTCGTTTTCTTCGTCGTCGGGTGGCGCCAGCGAGGCACCGCCGTCGCGCACATAGACATGGCAGGTCGAACAAGCCGCCACCATCTCGCAGGCATGCTCAATCGCCACACCGGCTTTGAGCAGGCTCTCGCACAGCGAGGCACCGCGCTTGACTTCGAAGTCGCGGCCCTCGGGGCACAAGTCGGGGTGGGGTAGCAGGCGAACTTGGGGCATGTGACAGCGTGATTTGTATTTGACGATGAACTGCAGGGCCGGGTTGGCTCAGACCAGGCTGTCCATGGTGCGCCCGGCCAGCGCTTTGTGGATCGAGGCATTCATGCGGCGCGCGGCGAATTCGTCGGTGGCCGACGACAGCGTGGCGGTTGCCAGCCGCAGCTCTTCCAGCGGCGCTTCGGTTTCCAGCATGTCGCCAACCACAAATAGGGCCTTGCGGATCGCGCTCAGTTCCGGCGCCGACAACAGGCTGGCGTCCTCGGACAGCGCCGCTTCGGTGGCATCGAGCATTCGCCGCGCATCGACTTGTGCCTCGCGCAAGGAGCGCAGCTGCATGTCGGATTGCGAGGCGCCGATCGCGTCCTGCAGCATGGCGGCGATTTGCGCATCGGCCAGGCCATAGGAGGGCTTGACCTCAATGTGGGCCTCGATGCCGGTGGTCTGCTCGCGCGCCGTGACCGACAGCAGGCCATCGGCATCGATCTGGAAACTCACACGGATATGCACCGAGCCGGCCACGGCCGGCGGGATGCCGCGCAGCTCGAAGCGCGCGAGCGAACGGCAGTGGGCGACGGTCTCGCGTTCGCCCTGCACCACATGCAAGGACATCGCGGTTTGCCCGTCCTTGAAGGTCGTGAATTCCTGGGCGCGGGCAATGGGCAGCGTGGAATTGCGCGGGATGATTTTTTCGACCAGGCCGCCCATGGTCTCGATGCCCAAGGAGAGCGGGCAAACATCGAGCAGCAGCCATTCGTCGCCACCGCTGTTGCCGGCCAGCACATTGGCCTGCAAGGCGGCGCCGAGCGCGACCACCTGGTCCGGGTCGATATCGACCAGCGGCTCGCGGCCGAAGAAGTCGCGCACGGCGTCGCGCGCGATCGGCATGCGGGTCGAGCCGCCCACCAGCACCACGCCGGTGATGTCGTCAACGGCCAGCTTGGCGTCGCGCAGCGCGCGCTTGGTGGATGCCATGGTGCGGGCGATCAGCGGCGCGCCGAGTTCGGCGAACTGGGCGCGCGACAGAATCGCCTGTTGCGTGCTGCCGTCGGCGTGCAGCAGCGACAGGACCGCGGTGTCGGCCTGCGACAGCGCCTCCTTGGCCGCGCGCGCTGCCGCCAGCAGGCTGCGCTGCGAGGTCGGCGGCAAGGCGGCCAAGCCGGCTATGCCGTGCTGCGCGCAGAACCACCCGGCGATGGCGTGGTCGAAGTCGTCGCCGCCCAGGCTGGAGTCGCCGCCGGTGGCCAGCACCTCGAACACGCCTTTGGTGAGGCTGAGGATCGAGATGTCGAAAGTGCCGCCGCCCAGGTCGTAGATGGCGAACGTGCCTTCGGCCGCCTTGTCCAGGCCGTAGGCGATGGCCGCGGCGGTGGGCTCATTGAGCAGGCGCAGCACGGTCAGGCCGGCCAGCCGTGCCGCGTCCTTGGTGGCCTGGCGCTGGGCGTCGTCAAAGTAGGCGGGCACGGTGATCACGACGCCGGCCAGCGGGCCGCCGAGCGAGACTTCGGCGCGTTCGCGCAA
This sequence comes from Rhodoferax sp., assembly GCA_021731215.1. GTDB lineage: Bacteria > Pseudomonadota > Gammaproteobacteria > Burkholderiales > Burkholderiaceae_C > Rhodoferax. Next base: position 1,118 of record JAKFXU010000463.1, on the reverse strand, counting down.
GGCGCTCAGGATCTCGGCCGAGACCTGCACCGGCGAACGTTCGCCCGAGATGGTCGTGATGCCGACCATGCCCGGCCCGTCGGTGAAGCGGTAGGGCAGGCCGGTGGCGTCCTTCAGGTCCGACAGGCTACGGCCCATGAAACGCTTGGCCGAGACGATGGTGTTCTCGGGGTCTTCCGCCTGGCTGTCCTGCGCTTGACTGCCGACCACGATGCCGTTGCCCGGCAGATAACGCACCACCGAAGGCAGCAGCAAGGCGCCGTCCTCATCGGGCAGCGCCCGCGCAACAAAGCTCTGCACGGTGGCGATCAGCGAGTGGGTGGTGCCCAGGTCGATGCCGGCGGCCAGCCGGTGCTGGTGCGGCGCGGCGCTCTGACCGGGTTCGGCGATTTGCAGCAGGGCCATGGGGGAGCCCTATACAGCAAAGCTCTCGCCGCAGCCGCAGTTGGCCTTGGCGTTCGGGTTGTTGAACTTGAAGCCTTCGTTGAGGCCTTCGCGCACGAAGTCGAGTTCGGTGCCGGCTAGCATGCCCAGGCTCAGCGGGTCCACGATGACCTTCACGCCGTGGGTTTCAAAACACTGGTCATCGGGTTTCGTGGCATCGACGAATTCAAGCGCATAGGCAAAGCCGGAACAGCCACTGGTCTTGACCGCCAGGCGCAGGCCGATGCCGCTGCCGCGCTTGGCCAGGGATTTCTCGACGTGGCGCGCGGCCGCGGGAGTCAGGGACACGGTCATGACATCACCTCTTAAACGGAGAAGGAACTGCCGCAACCGCAGGTGCTCTGCGCATTGGGGTTGTGGATGACGAAGCGCGAGCCCTCCAGACCGTCCTCGAAGTCGACGCGCGCGCCCAGCACGTACTGCTGGCTCATGGCGTCCACCACCAGCGCGACGCCGGCGGTGACGATCAGCGTGTCGTCCTCGGCCACCTGGTCGTCGAAGGCAAAACCATACTGAAAACCGGAGCAGCCGCCGCCCGTGACGTAGAGCCGCAGCTTGAGGTCGGGGTTGCCTTCTTCCAGGATCAGCTCGGCCACCTTGGCGGCGGCCTGGGGCGTGAATTCCAGCGCGCTGGGCATCAGGCCGGGGGCGGTGGGCGTGGCGGAGGTCAGGGC
>JAKFXU010000466.1 GCA_021731215.1 Rhodoferax sp. | reverse complement strand
ATCGGCAGCGAGATCCTGGCGCGGCGCGAGGAGCTCGGCACCCTGCTGGCGCGCGAAGAAGGCAAGACCAAGCCGGAAGGCATTGGCGAGGCCGCCCGCGCCGGCAATATCTTCAAGTTCTTTGCCGGCGAGTGCCTGCGTCTGGCCGGTGAAGTGCTGCCGTCGGTGCGCCCCGGCATTGGCGTTGAAGTGACGCGCGAACCGCTGGGCGTGATCGGCCTGATCACACCCTGGAATTTCCCGATTGCCATCCCGGCCTGGAAAATCGCGCCGGCCCTGGCCTACGGCAACTGCGTCGTCTTCAAGCCGGCCGACCTGGTGCCCGGTTGCGCCTGGGCGCTGGCCGAGATCATCAGCCGCAGCGGCATCCCGGCCGGTGTCTTCAACCTCGTCATGGGACGCGGCAGCGTGATCGGCGACCCGCTGGTCAATCACCCCGGCGTGGACGGCATCAGCTTCACCGGCTCACAAGGGGTGGGTGGCCGCATTGCCCAGCAATGCGCCGCCAATCTGAAGAAGGTGCAATTGGAGATGGGCGGCAAGAACCCGCAAGTGATCCTCGACGATGCGGACCTGGCGCAGGCGGTCGAACTGAGCGTGCAAAGTGCGTTCTTTTCCACCGGCCAGCGCTGCACCGCATCGAGCCGCCTGATCGTGACCGACGGCATTTACGCCAGATTCGTTGACGCCGTGAAAGCGCGCATGGCCGGCTTGCAGGTTGGCGACGCGCTGCAGGCCGGCATCGACATCGGCCCGGTGTCTTCACTCTCGCAACTGGAGCAGGACCTGAGTTATGTCGAAATCGGCCAGGCCGAAGGCGCTGTGCTGGTGGCCGGCGGCGAGCGCCTCAAAAGGGCAACGGACGGCTTCTACATGGCGCCGGCGCTGCTGACCGACAGCACGGCGGGCATGCGCATCAACCGCGAGGAAGTGTTTGGCCCGGTGGCCAGCATCATCCGCGTCAAGGGTTACGAGGAAGCCCTGTTTGAAGCCAATAACACGCCGTTTGGCCTGTCCGCCGGCATTGCCACCACTTCGCTCAAACACGCGACCCACTTCAAGCGCCACAGCCAGGCCGGCATGGTGATGGTGAACCTGCCTACTGCGGGGGTCGATTACCACGTGCCGTTTGGCGGCCGCAAGGGCTCGAGCTACGGCTCGCGCGAGCAGGGCCGTTATGCGCAGGAGTTTTTCACGACCGTGAAGACGGCTTACACCCTGGCCTGAGATTGCCGTTCAATTTCCAGGAGAGTCAAGTCATGACCGAACCCGCGGCGCTGGCGCCTCTTTTCATCCGCGTGCACGCGGCGGACAACGTGGCCATCGTGGTCAATGACGGCGGCCTGCCCGCCGGCGCCGTGTTTGCCTCGGGCCTGAGGCTGGTGGAAGCCGTGCCGCAAGGCCACAAGGTTGCATTACTGGACCTGGCGGCCGGGGCGCCGGTGCGGCGTTACAACGTGGTCATCGGCCATGCGCTGCGCGACATCCCGGCCGGCGCCTGGGTGCACGAGCGCCTGCTGCAGATGCCGGACGCGCGCGAACTCACGGGTCTGCCGATCGCCACCGTGACGCCGCCCGCCATGGCGCCGCTGGACGGCTACACCTTCGAGGGCTACCGCAATGCCGATGGTTCGGTCGGCAGCCGCAACATTCTGGCCATCACCACCACGGTGCAGTGCGTGGCCGGCGTGGTGGACTTTGCGGTGCAGCGCATCAAGGCCGAGCTCTTGCCGAGCTATCCGAATGTCGATGACGTGGTCGGGCTCGAACATACTTACGGCTGTGGGGTCGCCATTGATGCACCCGACGCCATCATCCCGATCCGCACCCTGCGCAACATCAGCCTGAACCCGAACTTCGGCGGCGAGCTGATGGTGGTCAGTCTGGGCTGCGAGAAGCTGCAACCCGAGCGCCTGCTGCCGCCGGGCGTGATCCCGATCAGCGACCAGCGTGGCGTGGATGACAAGCTCGATGTGGTGTGCCTGCAGGACGATGCGCATGTCGGCTTCATGTCCATGATCGACTCCGTCATGCGCCAGGCCAGACAACACCTGGAATGGCTGAACCGGCGTCGGCGCGAGACCTGTCCCGCGTCCGAGCTGGTGGTGGGCGTGCAGTGCGGCGGCAGCGACGCGTTCTCCGGTGTCACCGCGAACCCGGCGGTCGGCTTTGCCACCGATTTGCTGGTGCGGGCCGGTGCCACCGTGATGTTCTCCGAGGTGACCGAGGTGCGCGACGGCATCGGCCAACTGACCGCACGCGCCAGCACACCCGAGGTGGCCCAGGCCATGATCCGCGAGATGGCCTGGTACGACCACTACCTGCAAAAAGGCCAGGTCGATCGCAGCGCCAACACCACGCCTGGCAACAAGCAGGGCGGCCTGTCCAACATCGTCGAGAAGGCGATGGGCTCCATCGTCAAGTCTGGCACGGCGCCGATTGCCGGCGTGCTGGCGCCGGGCGAGAAGCTCCAGCAAAAAGGCTTGATCTACGCGGCGACGCCAGCCAGCGACTTCATCTGCGGCACGCTGCAACTGGCCGCCGGCATGAACCTGCACATTTTCACCACCGGCCGCGGCACGCCCTACGGCCTGGCGGCCTGCCCGGTGATCAAGGTCGCGACTCGCAACGACCTGGCGCGGCGCTGGCACGACCTGATGGACCTGAACGCCGGGCGCATCGCCAGTGGCGAGGCCAGCATTGAAGAAGTGGGATGGGAACTGTTCAGGCTGATGCTGGAAGTCGCCAGCGGCAAGAAGACCTGGGCCGAGCACTGGAAGCTGCACAACGCGCTGGTGCTGTTCAACCCGGCGCCGGTGACTTGAGTGTTTTCCATTTGATTTTCGTCTCGTTTCAATCTCAACCGGAGTTATCCCATGACATGTTGGAAAAAATTCGTTAATCTGGCGGCCGTCGCGGCCTTCGGCCTCGCACTGCCCCTGGCCGCCACGGCCCAGGCCGACTATCCCCACAAGCCGGTCAAGATCATTGTGCCGTTCCCGCCCGGTGGCACCAGTGATGTGATGGGGCGCATGATGGCCGAGGAACTGAGCAAAATCCTCAAGCAGCCCTTCATCGTCGAAAACATCGGCGGCGCCGGCGGCGTGATCGGCACCGAGCGGGGCGCCAAGGCCACGCCGGATGGCTACACCCTGATCCAGTCCGGGGTCGGCCAGAACGCCGTGGCGCACGGCCTGGACCCCAACCTCAAGTACAACTCCAACACTGACTTCATCCATCTCTCGCAGGTCCATTCCGGCCCCAACCTGCTGGTGGCGCATCCCAGCACCCCGTTCAAGACACTCAAGGAACTGGTGGACTACGCCAAGGCCAACCCCGGCAAACTGGACTACGGCTACACCCATGCCGCATCCGGCCACATGGCAATGGAGCTGTTCAAGCAGACCGCAGGCATCTTCATGACCGGCATTCCCTACCGTGGCGGCGGCCCCATGATGACCGACATCCTGGGCGGCACCATCAAGCTCATGTTCATCAACCAGGACGTCGCCCTGCAGTACATCAAGGCCGGCAAGCTGCGCCCGCTGGCTGTCTCCAGCGTCCAGCGCAACGCGCTGTACCCGGACGTGCCAACGATCTCGGAGTCGGGCTACAAGGGCTTCGAGGCGCTGTCGTGGTCTGGCATGTCGGTACCCAAGGGCACGCCGCAGCCGATCGCGGACAAGCTCGAAGCCGCCCTGGCGCAGACCATGCAGTCGCCGGCTATCAAGCAACGCATGGAGTCGCAGGGCTTCGTGATCCCGGTGCAAGGCTCCAAACCCTACACCGCGTTCGTCAAGAGTGAAATCGAGCGCTGGACCAAGGTGATCCAGACCGCCGGCATCAAGCCGCAATAATCAAGTCGCAATAAGCGCACGACACCATGCCATCTGCCATAGCACTGTCGTGCCAGACCTTTCGCTGTGAAATTGCGCCCCGCCTGGGCGGGTGCATCGCGGGCTTGTGGCTGGGCGACATTCCTGTGCTGCGCGCCAGCGCTTTCAGTGCGCTGAGTTCAGCCCGTCAGGCGGGTAGCTACCCACTCGTACCATTTTCCAACCGTGTTGGGCACGCCAGGCTGCGCTGGGCCGGCCTCAGTCACCCACTGCAACCCACGGCAGGCGACGAACCCCATGCTATTCACGGCGTGGGCTGGCAGCGGCCCTGGCGCGTGCGTGAAAGCACCGCCCAGTTTGCCCGGCTGTCATATGAACACCAGCCTGACGACGCCTGGCCGTTCGCTTTTGACGCATCGCAGACGTTGCGGCTGACAGCCAATCAACTCGAACTCACTTTGCGCGTTGACAACCGGTCTGAGGTGCTTGCACCGGTCGGGCTGGGGTGGCACCCTTACTTTGTCAAACGCAGGCACAGCCGTATTGCTTTTCAAGCCAGCGGGCGCTGGGAGATGGGCGCCGACAAGCTGCCAACGCACCGCACGGCATCGCACGGCCTGGACGCCGATTGCGCAGCGCTGGCGGTGGACCACTGTTATGACGGCTGGCCCGGCGTGGTGCATCTGCGTGACGAGCAACTGCACACACGCATCACATCCACCCTGAACCGCCTCGTGGTGTTTACCAACAGCACCCGCGACTTCGTCGCGATTGAGCCGGTAAGCCATGTCAACAATGCCTTTAATCTGATGAGCTTGCATGGCGGCAACGCCGACGCGTTGGGCGTGCGCGCGCTACAGCCTGGTCAATCCATGTCGGCCGAACTGTGCATTCAGGTGGCGCGCGTCAGATGAGCGCAGACGCCAAACGGGAGGGTGAGTTTTGCTTCCATCAGGGCAGTGGGGCGCCAGTCAAGGTGCCGTGGAGTGGCCCAGCGTGCGCAGCAGATCGAGCTGCTCGGCGCTTTCCACCCCTTTGGCGCCTACCTTCAGGTCGAGCGCCCGGGCCGTCGCCAGGATGGTCTTGATCACGGCCTGGTAGTCGGCGTCCGTTGCGCAGTGTCTGACCAGCGCATGGTCGAGGGTCAGGGCCTTGATTGGCAGGCGGCGCAGGGTCAACAGGTTGGAGTGACCGGCGCCAAAGTCGTCCAGCACCACGCGCACCCCCAGCGCCATGAGCGTGCGGGCCAGCAATTCGGCGCGCATCGGATCTTTCGTGGCGATCAATTCGCTGATCTCCACTTCGAGCAGTGTCGGCGCCAGGCCGCTGCGTTGCAGCGTGCCGGCCAGCAGCTCGACCAGGTCAGCGCGCAAGAATTCCGGCTCCGAGAGGTGGATGGAGACCATCCGGCCGGGGGCCTCGGCCTGCCACTGCAGAGCCTGCTGGCAGGCGCTGGCATAGACCCATTCGCTAATCGGCAGAATCAGGCCGGTCTCGATGGCCAAGGGCAAAAAGTCCTCCGGCAGGCGCAGCCCGTGGGCCGGATCCTGCCAGCGCAGCAGGGCCTCGCGCCCATACACCCGGCCGCTGGGCAGTTCCACCAGGTCCTGGTACGCCAGCACGAATTCCTGGCGCGCCAGCGCCAGGCGCAGTTGCGCTTCAAGTTCGATCCGCCGCGACGGCTTGCCCAGCAGCTCCGGGGTGAAGAAGTAAAAACTGGCGCGCCCGCTGCCCTTGACCTGGTACATGGCCGCATCGGCATGTTTCATCAAGGTGTCGGCGTCGCGGCCGTCCTGGGGAAACAGGCTGATGCCAATGCTGGTGGTGATCACGCTGGGCTGGCCGGCCAGGGTGACGGCGACCTGCATCGCGTCCAGGATTTTTTGCGCCACCCCCTGCGCCGCCGCCCAGTCGCCAATCTCGGGCAGCAAAATGGTGAACTCATCACCGCCCATGCGCGCCACGGTGTCGGAGGCGCGCACGCAGGCGCGCAGGCGCAGCGCCACCTCGCGCAGCAAGGCGTCACCCGCGTCGTGACCGAGCGTGTCGTTGATCAGCTTGAAGCGATCGAGGTCGAGAAACATGACGGCCGTGGTGCGCGACTTGGAGCGTTTGGTCTGCACCAGCGCCTGCTCCAGCCGGTCCAGGAACAGCACGCGATTGGGCAGGCCGGTCAGCGCGTCATGAAAAGCCTGGTGCGCGATCAGCTCCTCGCGTTGCTTGCGCTCGGTGATGTCGGAGAAGATCGCGACATAGTGCTCGACCTCGCCGCGCTTGTCGCGCACCGCGCTGACGTTAAGCCACTCGGGGTAGATCGTGCCGTTCTTGCGCTTGTTCCAGATTTCGCCGCGCCATTCGTCCTTTTCCTTCAGCGTCTGCCAGAACGCCTGGTAAAAGGCGGCGTCCTGGCGCCCGGACTTGAGCAGCGCCGATGTTTGGCCAATCACCTCCTCGGCGCTGTAGCCGGTGGTGTCGGTAAAGGCCCGATTGGTCATCCGGATGCGCCCGTTGGCGTCGGTCACCGTGATGCCATCGAGCGAGTTCTCGAACACGATGCGCGACAGGCGCTGCTCGGCCAGCAGCTCGCGCACTTTTTCCATCACCCGATTGAAGGCCTCGGTCGCCTGCGCCACCTCATCATGGCCGCGGTGCTGCAACGGTCCGATCTCCTCGATATCGCCATCGGCCATGCGCTGCAGGCCGGCCGTCATGCGGTACAGGGGCCGGGTCACGATGCGCGAGATGAAATACCAGATCAAAAACGCCAGCGGCAGGCACAGCAGGGCGGCCGCGGCCAGTGCGCTCAAGCCGAAATTGCGCGCCGTCTCATTGGCGCCTTCGAGCGAAATTTCCATGCTGACCGCCCCCAGTACGGTGCCTGGGGCGACCGCGTGACAGTCCAGGCAGTTCTTGCCGAGATAATTTTCCAAGGCCAGTGCCGGCAGGATGGCGCGCAATCTGGGCGTCCCGTCCGGTGCGGAAAAGACTTCGTAACTGGCCTTGCCGGTCGTCAGCACGGCACGCTCGCTGTCGGTTGAAGGCAGTTCACCAGTCAGGCCCTTGCCGTACTGGGTCACCACCGACTCCGCCCGGAACACCTTGAGCGACTCGATGTGGTTGCTGTCGCGAATCTGGTCAAGGAACACGTTGCGCTGGGCAATGGTGCCGGTGATCATCATGCCGGTCAGCCCGGCCATGGTCATCTGATGCACGCTTTCGGCAAAATCACGGGCCTGGTCAACCGCAATTTTCTGCTGCTGGAGCGTGGCCCAATGGACCAGGCCGACGCCCGAGAGGATGGTCCCCAGCAGGATCAGGATGATCAATCGGACCCAGATGCGCAGGTCGTTGAATTTTTGGATCAAACCCATTGTTTTCAATCACTGCGTTCGGTCTGTCGCAAGTGTCCAATCATGCCCGATTATCGGCGCTGTGGGCCAGCACCGGCGCCGGTGACGCGGGTCGAAACCAGTGTACGCTGGCCAATTTGGCGGCAAAGCGCAGAAATGGCGGGTAAGTGACTAACGCCTTGCGTGTTAACCGGCGCGCGCCATCCCTTAAGCTTGGGTACTGTGCGCCGCACGTGGCGCTGCCTCCATGGACATAATTCCGGCACGTTTATGAATCTCGTCCTCGTCCCCGTCAACGTCGACTCCATTCGCATCGGCCAGCCGCTACCCTTTGCGCTGCGCGATGAGGGCGGCGTGTTGCTGGCGCACAAGGGCTATGTGGTGACCAGCCGCAGCGAGCTCGAGCTGGTGATCGGGCGGCGCAGCAGTCTGTTCATCGACGTGGCCGAATCCGAGAGCCATCTGCGTGCCTATGTCGGCAAGCTGCACCACCTGGTGCGCCAAGACCGTCCGCTCAAGCAAATTGCCGGCGCCCAGATTTTGGCCTCCGACCTGGACAGTCACCGCGACATCACAGACGACGGCGAGCCCGACTGGCTGGAACTGCAGGGCCAAGCGCATACCATGCTGCGCGACAGCCACCCGGCGAGCTTTCGGGAACGGCTCGACAAGCTGCAGGCGCAGCTCAGTCGGCATGCGCACAGCAACCCGGATGGCGCCCTGTTTGCACTGATCCACCTCGCCAGCACCGAGCTGCAACTGTACAGTGCGACGCACGCCATGCTGGTGAGCGTGATGTGCGGCGTGGCCGCGCGCGAAGTGCTGAAGTGGCCCGCTGCGCTGGAGCTCACCCTGTGCCAAGCGGCACTCACGATGAACGTCGGCATGACCGAGCTGCAGGACCGGCTGGCACTGCAAAAAGAGGCCCCCAGCCCGGAGCAGCAAGTCCAGATCGAGCAGCATCCGGCGCGCGCGATGCGCCTGCTTGAGCAACTCGGGGTCACCGAGCGACGCTGGCTGGAAGCGGTGCGTGACCACCGCACCAAGACCCCGGGCCCACTGGCTGCGCGCACCGAGGGCCAGCGCATGGCCCGGCTGATTCAGCGCGCTGACGTTTTTGCGGCCCGCCTGGCGCCGCGTGCGGCGCGTCTGCCCGAGTCGCCGGCGAGCGCCATGCAGGCCAGTTATTTTGATGAAAACCGCCAGATCGACGAAGCCGGCGCGGCCCTGATCAAGGCGGTCGGCATTTATTCACCGGGCTCGTTTGTGCGCCTGGCCAGCAACGAGATTGCAGTGGTGATCAAACGCGGCGTCAACACCACGACGCCGCGCGTGGCGGTGGTGATCAACCGCAGCGGCATGCCGACCGGCGAGTTGAGCGTGCGCGACACCAGTCAGCCCGAATTTCGCATTGCGAGCAGCGTGGCGCACCGTGACGTCAAGGTGCAAATCAAGCTGGAGCGCCTGCTGGCGCTGACCCGGGCGCCGGCCGCCGAGCGTCCCGGGTAGGCTGGCCGTGGCGCTCAGGCCGGCCGCGTCTCGGCAAAGCTGGCGCGCAGCATCAGCTTGTCGTACAGCTTGAGCAGATTGGGATGGTCGCTGCGCCAGTCAATCTGGGCAAAGCGGAAGTCCAGGTAACCCAGGGCGCAGCCCACGGCAATATCGGCCAGGCTGAGATAGATGCCGGCACAAAACGGCTTGTCGCCCAGCCCCTTGCTCATGGCCGTCAAGGACGCCTCGATCTTGCCCATTTGCCGATCAATCCAGGCCTGGCTGCGCTGCTCCGGCGAGCGAGCGCCCCAGGTAGCTTCGAGCCGCGCCAGGATCGCCGCATCGAGCAGGCCATCGGCCAGCGCTTCCCAGGTCTTGGTCTCGGCCCGTTCACGCCCGACCGGGGGAATCAGTTTGCCCACCGGCGACAGGGTGTCGAGGTATTCGACAATCACGCGCGAATCAAACAGCGCTTCGCCGCCTTCCATCACCAGGCACGGCACCTTGCCCAGCGGGTTGGCTGCGCAAATCGGGGTCTGCGCCGCCCACACATCCTCGACCACCAACTCATAGTCCAGTTTTTTCTCGGCCATCACGACGCGCACTTTGCGCACATAGGGGCTGGTGTTTGATCCGATTAATTTCATGGGAGGTCTACTGTTGCAGGAGCGTCGATTCTAGCCATTGGGGTTTACCAGCGCTTACAGTTGAGCCTATGGTGGCGCACAACCTACAATCTGTCCATGACTTTTTCTGCCATTTCCGCCCTTTCTCCGCTCGATGGCCGCTATGCCGCCAAGCTGGCCAAACTCCGTCCCATCATGAGCGAGCAGGGCTATATGCACCGCCGCCTGCAGGTGGAGGTGGCCTGGTTCATGGCCCTGAGCGATTGCGGCTTTGCTGAATTCAAGCCGCTGTCGCCCGGAGCGCGTGCTTACTTGATGGGCCTGGTCCGGCATTTTTCCGAAGCCGATGGCGAGGCCATCAAGGCCATCGAAAAGATCACCAACCACGATGTCAAGGCGGTCGAATACTGGATCAAGTCCAAGTTCGAGGCCCGGCCCGAACTGGAAAAAGCCAGCGAATTCGTGCACTTTGCCTGCACCAGCGAAGACATCAACAACACCAGCCATGCCCTGCAACTGCGCGCCGCCCGCGACGTAGTGGTGCTGCCGGCGCTGGACCGGCTACTGCTCAAACTGCGTGAAATGGCCCACGCCTATGCGGAGGTGC